>NZ_JBDIVO010000105.1:0-13660 GCF_039794385.1 Methylocaldum sp.
TGACGAACTTCAATAAGACTTTGTTGGCGGTCGGTATCAGCCTGGCATTGGGTTTCTCGTCGGGGGCATGGGCTGACGCGGAGATCGACTCCCAAAACAATAACCTAAATGTAGCGGTGGACGCGAGCTACGAAGCTGACGCCGAGGAGGATTCCGCTGCTGCGGTCAACGGGAACGCGACGAACGACCAAAGCGAAGCGGAAGCCGAGAACAACGGTGCTGCCGCCGCGAACAACGGGGGCACGGCCACCGCTGGCGAAGCTGAGGCCGAGGACGAAAACTCTGCTGCCGCGAACAACGGGAGCACGGCCAACGCTGGTGAAGCTGAGGCGGAGGACGAAGGTTCTGTTGCCGCGGCCGGCAACGGCACGGCCTCTGCCGACAACAGCGAAGCTGAGGCCGAGGACGACGGTGTAGCCGCGAACAACGGGGGCACGGCAACTCGCGACCAGAGCGAAAACACAACGGCTAACGCTGGCGGGGATGCTTTTGCTGCCCAGAACGGCGGTGAGATCGACTATACCTCGGCCTCGGCCACTGGTGGCGGGAATGCGTTAAGCGCGCAGAATGGCGGGGAGATCGAGGTAAATTCGGCTTCGGTCGCCGGCGACGGGAATGCTTTTAACGTCCATAGGGGCGGCGAAGTGGAGATCGACAACAGTACCAAGGTCGAGCTAGATGGGGAAGTCGAGCATGTGGTTGTAGTGCCGGTCGGTGTCGCTGTCCAGGCAGGGGTGCCGGTTGCGGCTTCATCCAACAGCATCGACGGTTCAGCCAACGGCGCCGCCGGTATCGTTCAGCTCTCCCAAAACCTGGGCCACGCCTCGTTGATTCAACAAAGCACCAATGTTTTTGGCACCGTGAACGTCAACAATTGAAATTGACGAGATAACAGCCGATTAGGGTACCGGTGAGCGCCGAAACGCTCACCGGCTCTCTGCCAAAGCCTAAAGGAAAGAAGGTGTGAACGATGAAAAAAGGATTGCTTGGAAGCCTATGTTTTCTCGTCAGTTGTTTTTGGTCGACCGGCCAAGCAAGCGGTCTCGACGACGAAGTCGCATTCGCTTCCGAATCGTATGCGGCGGTTGGGAGCGGCGATTTGGGCGAGGAGCGGGCCCGCGAGGGCGTGGACGATTTGGCGTTCGCCCGCGGCGCGCTCAAGGCGACAATGGCTGGTAACACTGCAAATACCAGTAATATGACCACATATAACAGTATCGATGGCAGCGCGTTCACCGATGCTGGCGGAATCATATCGGTCATTCAAAACACCGGAAACAACGTAATCATTCAAAATCTCACGGACGTCAACGTCACCATAACGCCATGAGCGAAAGTACCGGTCTTTTTCGTTCAAGTCTTTTGCTCGTTCTCTGTGTTATGAGCACGGTGTCGGAGGTTCGCGCCGGCTCCGTGCAGTTTTTCGATGGAGTGGCGGGGCCGGGATTCTATAACATCGGCACAACGAGCTACGCGGAGAGACGGTTCAAGACCATTCTGAAGCAGCAGTATGATTTCAGCTGCGGCTCGGCAGCGCTGGCGAGTTTGCTGTCATTCCATTACGAAGATACGGTCGGCGAATTGGAAGTCTTCGGCGACATGTGGGAGCATGGCGACCAGCAGAGAATACAACAGCAAGGTTTTTCCTTGCTGGACATGAAACAATACCTCGAACGCCGAGGGTACAAGGCTGACGGTTACAAAATCGGCTTGGAGCAGCTGGCTCAGGCGAAGGTGCCCGCGATTACTATTATCAATAATAAGGGCTATTTGCACTTCGTCATCATAAAAGGCACGAACGACTCCGCTGTGTTGCTTGGAGATCCGGCCATGGGTTTGAAAAGGGTGGATCTTCAGACGTTTAGAGAATTATGGGACAACCGCATCCTTTTTGTTATTCGAAATAAAAAGAATATTGCGGGCAAATATTTCAACAGCGGTGAAGAATGGGCTTTGAGTCCGAAAGCCCCATTGGGTATGGCAGTCGATAATGGTAGTCTCGCCTCCTTCAACCTGCTACAACCGGGAAGATATGATTTTTAGAAACAAGGAGTAATATCATGATGTCGGCCAAGGATGTTCGAGCATCGAAGAAATTCGATGTCATGCGGCTGGTTTTGAGTGTCATCTTTCTTGCTTCGATCCCTCAAGCAATAAAAATCTGTGCGGCAAGTGGGCAGGGAGGCATTGAGTCGCTTCCCGGCTGGACAGCGGCCGAGGACGCAGAGCTTGATGAGTTGCGTGCCGGGTTTGTGTTGGACAACGGGATGGTTGTTGACTTATCCTTGGCCACATCCGTATTTGTCAATGGACAAGAACAGTTTTCGGACCGTTTCGCGCTGGCCGACGATTTTTCCATCGATCAGTTGCGCGGAGTGACCGTAAATAATGGTCCCAACAATTTCGCGATGTCGGATGCTGGGACGAACAACATGGCAGTTATTCAAAATACTATGGATAATCAGATAATAACTATGATGCGGTCCATCGATTTAACCATTTCAAATGTTAAGGGTATGGATTTTAACGGTTTTGGACCGTACGGCGGTGGATTCGCTCCATAATATCTAAAGCAGCGGCTTATTTATAGGGAGATATAATTACATAGGTTCTTGTAATAATAGGGAATATTGTCCTGTGTTGTATAATCAAAAGGAAGGGAAAACAGATGGAACTAACAGCTGGGATTTCTCGAATCGAAAGGGTGTTTCCGGCCAATCAGGCCTGGGGCGATTCTAGGGATTTAATCTTGCTTCAGCCGGGTTGGGCTGACTCGCTCGGTCTGGCGAAGAGTCTCGCTGAAAAGGGCTGGAAGGCTCACATCTCGATGGATACGCGAGATGCGATAAGGCATCTCAGATCGAGCAAGATCTATGTCGGTGTCGTCCTGCTCGATGCAAGTTTCAGTGAGGAAACGCAAAGCGGGCTATTGGAAGTAATCAATGAAAGCTCGTCTACCGAGTGGATTGCGATCGTCGATCCAGGGAGTATGGGTTCTATTGAGCACGCCTCTTTTTTGAGCTCTTTCTTTTTCGATTTTCATACGACCCCCGTAGATGTCCGTAGACTGGCATATTCGCTTGGGCACGCTTACGGCGCGGCAAAACTGGCGGAGGCCAGTCGCGGAGAATTTCGTCTAGCGATCAATCAGAGGTTTGGATTGATCGGGTCCAGTAAAGCAATGTCGCTGGTCTATGAAAATGTCCAAAAAATCAGCCGGAGTGATGAGCCGGTAATCGTTACCGGCGAGACCGGGACGGGCAAGGAACTCATTGCGAGGGCAATCCATGGCTTGTCGTCCAGGGCGGAAAAACCTTTCATCGCCGTGAGCTGCGGCGCCATTCCCGACACGCTAGTGCAAAGCGAATTCTTCGGCCATAACAAGGGAGCGTTTACTGGCGCGGTCGAGGAGAGAGTAGGGCATTTCGAAGCCGCAGCTGGCGGTACCGTGTTTTTGGACGAAATCGAAAATCTCTCTCCGTTGGGGCAAGTCTCACTGTTAAGGTTTTTGCAGGAAAAGGAGTTAACTCCCCTCGGTTCTAAAGAATCACGTCCGATAGATGTAAGGATTATTACTTCGGCAAGCCCGAACTTGCGAGAAGCGGTGACTGCCGGCGTAATCAGAGAGGACTTGTTTTATCGTCTCAATGTATTGCAGATCGATGTACCGCCGTTAAGAAAACGGGATACCGACGCAGCTGAAATCGCGGAATATTTCGTCGATCGATTTAATCAGGGGAAGCGGCGGAATTCGAAGCGTCTGTCGAAAAAAGCGGTTTCGGCAATTCTCGATTATTCATGGCCTGGAAACGTGCGGGAGTTGATGAGTTGCGTGAATCGAGCTGCCGTTCTTTCCACAGGTCGTCTGATTACCGAGGTGGATTTGGGGCTATCCCGTCCGGCGAAATTCAGTGGAAGAACGCTTAGAGAGATAAAAGCGCAAGCCGTCGAACAAGCCGTGATGTCTGCGTTGTCGGAATCCAAAAGTATTACCAGCGCGGCACGCCGGCTCGGAGTTTCCCGCGTGACGCTATATCGCTTGATGGAAAAGCATTCCATTACGGTTCCCGGCGTTGAGCATGTCGCCGGATAAGTTATCGTTGGATCATCTAAATATGTTTGTTTATTATCGAATAATATATTAATGATGAACTGATAAAATACGCCTTATGATTTATACCGCCATATCTGCCGCATGATTTGGGCCGATATCGGATCTTTAACGCCTCACGACATGAAAGACTTAGATCATCGTCGAGGCATTTCCTTTGCGTCCAAGATATTCCCGTCATTTATTTATGGCGGGCAGGGCTATTTTTCTTTTAATCAAGGCTTTATTGGTACACGCATATCCTTCGAAAATAACTTGCCAAACCAGTCAAATTAAAGTACGTTCTGTTACGTCACAAAAATAAGACATGGACCCAGGGAGGGTACGTCAGTGCGTGTACTAGTTATTTCCTCGATTTTTGGGGTATTTCTAGTTTCCGACTGTTTGGGAGCGGAAATCACCGATATAAGGTATGGAGAGTCGGTCGATGCGCTTAGGCTCGAGATAACGGCTTCGGATTATGTCTCGGTGCAAGCTTCCTTTTTGGATGGCCCGGATCGCTTGGTTATCAAGTTTCCCGGCGGCCGAATCAGCAGAACACTTCCCCAACCTCCTCGGGATCATCCCCTGTTTTCGCGCGTAATCAGTGGTTCAGAAAGCGATGACGATTCGCGCCTGATCGTCGACTTAAAACAGCCCGCGACTTTTACCCAGTTTTGGGAGCCGGTTTCCTATGGGGCTTCGCCCAAGCTTCTGGTGGATTTTCCGAAGCCCGCATTGGCGGCGCGTGCGGGCCAAGCGCCGGGCGTTAAGAGTGCGGGAAAATCGAGAGCCGTTCTTGTGCCTCAAGGCAAAAAGGCTGCCGGTGACGCGGCGAAAGGCAGCGAAATCGAGCAGTTGCGGCGGGCCTTAGCCGAGCAGCAACGGATACTGGATCTTCAGAAGAAAGCGTTCGAGGATCAGCAACGAAAGCTTCAAACCCTGCAAAACCAGCTCGAACGTATAGCCGGCGGTGCGCCCGCCAAACAGACTGCAACAAACCCCGGTACGGCACAAGCAGCACGAATCAAGGACCAGCCTCCCGGTCCCGTCAAAGTTGCCGATAACCGACAGCCGGCTATGCCCAAGGGTCCGGTCGGACAAGCTCCGGAACCGGAGGCGAAGCCGAAGCCCCCGGAACTGCCCAGGATCTCGGAGACCGTAGGCGGCGTGTTGACGCCGAAGGGCCACCTGATTGTGGAGCCATCGCTGGAATACAACTACGCGAGCAACAATCGGGTTTTTCTTGACGCGTTTACGTTTGTTCCGGCCATTGCCATCGGATTGATCGATCTTAGAGAAATCGACCGGCATACGTTTATCGGTGCGATTACCGGCCGCTACGGCGTAACCGATCGCCTCGAAATCAGTGGCCGCGTACCTTTCCTTTACAGAGAGGACATGCAGCGATCGAGAGCTGTTTCAATCGGTGCCGGAGTGGATGAGACCTTCAATGCCGATGGATCCGGTTTGGGCGATATCGAGTTTACGGCACGGTATCAGTTTAATGGCGGAGCCAACGGTTGGCCGATATTCGTGGGAAATCTCGCAACTACCATTCCCACAGGAAAAAGTCCCTACGATGTGGACTATGTGCTGGCTCAGGGTGTGCCGGGCGCCCGCTTTCCGACAGAGCTCCCGACCGGCTCGGGTTACGTTAGTGTTCAGCCGAGTATTACGGCGCTCTACCCGACCGATCCGGCCGTGTTTTACGCAAATCTCAATTATGGCTACACCCTCGAGACTGATGAGGATGTCGGAACGATCGATCCCGGCGACTCGATAGGAGCAAGCTTCGGGTTGGGGTTCAGCATTAACGAACGATCATCCTTCAGCATCGGATACTCGCATAAGCACGTATTCGATACGGAAGTGGACGGAGAATCCGTTTCCGGATCGAGTTTGGATATCGGGGAGTTCCTTTTGGGGTATTCGTTCAAACTCACCAGAGACACCAGCCTAAATCTATCGGTAAGCATCGGAGCCACGGAAGATGCGCAGGACGTCAAGCTGACCTTGAGATTGCCGATGTCCTTTTCGCCTTTTAATTGACTTTCGTGAAACCGTTTCAAGCTTGAGCGTCGTATTCTTGCCGGTGAAGAAGGCGACCGGCGCCGGCATGCTGTACTTCATCCTGGACCTTTGTAGAATGGCCCTTTGACTGGGATCTGTGCATTGGCATGAAAAATAATGAACCGTATGTCGGAATACATAATGACCGCTACGGCGGTATGACGGATATCGGCCGCATCATTCGGGACGCCTGGGCATTCGGGCTGATTCCTGAATCCGAGACCTGTGAGGGATGGCAAGCGGGGGGCATCGAGAACTTGTGGGAAAAGGTTCAGCAAACCTGGGATCAGTACGGATTTTCGGTGCACAACTTTCCGGAGGAGCTTCTCCAGAAATATCTGCGCATTCAGGAGGAGGCGATTGCTCGGGCAAAAGCCTTGGGCTGGAACCCCGATCGCGATTTAGAAGACGAATAGCAGAAGCGGAATCGGAGTGAAGATATGCACATCGTCTGTCCTTTCTGCATGACCGTAAACCGCGTTTCGCCGGAGCGGATTAGAGATCGTCCGAAATGTGGGCGTTGCCGCCAAGAAATCCTTAACGGGCAGCCGGCAAATCTGACCGAGAGGGATTTCGAAACCTATATTGGAAGAAGTGATTTGCCTGTCGTAGTGGATTTTTGGGCGAGTTGGTGTGGACCGTGCAAAATGATGGCGCCGGTGCTCGATCAGTTGGCGAGCGAATTGGCTGGGCAAGTGTGTTTTGCCAAGGTCGACGTCGATTCGGAAAGCGCTCTTGCGGGACGATTCAATATTCGCAGCATTCCCACTCTATTGATGTTCGACGGCGGAAAAGAGGTCGATCGGGCGATGGGCGCAATGAATGCGGCCAATCTCCGGAATTGGATTTTGTCCCGTTGATCGGGCTCGAATCGCGCCGGTAGCAAAAAAGAGGGCGTCCGAAGACGCCCGCTATAGACATGACAAGAGGCTGTCAAATTAAAGATGGTAGGCGGTTTCTCCATGTTCGGTCGTATCGAGCCCTTGACGCTCGATCTCTTCCGTGACCCGAAGCCCTATCAGCATGTCCACGATCTTGTAGGCGATGAGAGAGACCACCCCTGACCAGATGACGACGGTTCCCACGCCCCAAGCCTGGCTGATGACCTGGGCCATCATGTCGTATTCGCCGACGGCATTGGCCACATAATCGTATACGCCGGCGCCTCCGAGGTCGGGAGAGGCGAATATGCCGGTTCCCAACGCGCCGATGATGCCGCCGATGCCATGAACCCCAAATACATCGAGCGAGTCGTCATAGCCCAAGATGTTTTTCAAGCTGGTCACCGCCCAGAAGCAGACGGCACCGGCAATCAGGCCGAGAATGATGCTGCCCATAGGACCAACGAAGCCGCAGGCCGGTGTGATGGCGACGAGCCCGGCGACTGCGCCCGACGCGGCACCCAACATGCTGGGCTTGCCTCGAGCGAGCCATTCGGCCGACATCCAGGCCAAGGTCGCTGCTGCGGTCGCGAGCAAGGTATTGGCGAAGACTAGCGCAGCGATGCCGTTGGCTTCCAGGTTCGATCCGACGTTGAAGCCGAACCAGCCGACCCAAAGCAGCGATGCGCCGATCATGGTCATCGTTACGCTATGAGGTGCGATAAATTCCTTCTTGTAGCCGATGCGCTTGCCGATCAATAGGCAGCCGATCAGTCCTGCTATGCCGGCGTTGATATGCACCACGGTACCGCCGGCGAAATCCAGTGCTCCCTTTTGAAAAAGAAAACCAGCCGTCGCGCCGGCGGCTTCGGCGGCGGCGGCATCCGTGTACGCATCCGGGCCTGCCCAAAACCAGACCATATGGGCCATCGGAAGATAGGAGAACGTGAACCACAAAACCATGAACAGCAGTACTGCGGAAAACTTCACGCGTTCGGCGAACGAGCCGACGATCAGTGCCGGGGTGATACCCGCGAAAGTTGCTTGGAATACGATATAGACGTATTCGGGAACATAGACGCCTTTGCTGAACGTACCGGCGAGCGATTCCGGCGTCACGCCCTTCAAGAACAGTTTACTGAACCCGCCGAAGAAGGCGTTTCCCTCCGTAAACGCAATGCTGTAGCCGTATATCGCCCATAACAGCGCCATTAGCGAGAAAATCACGAACACCTGCATGAGAACGGACAGCGTGTTCTTGGCGCGGACCATGCCACTGTAGAACAAGGCCAGCCCCGGAATGGTCATCAAAATAACCAATACGGTGGCTACGATCATCCAGGCGACGTCTCCTTTATCGGGGACCGGAGCGGGGGCTTCTTCGGCGAATGCAATTCCTGTGAAACACAGCGACATGAACAGGAAAAGGGCGATCTGGATTCGTTTCATGTTGTTTTTCTCCTTGATTAAAGGGCTTCCGCTCCGGTTTCACCGGTACGGATACGAATGACTTGCTCAAGGTCGAGCACAAAAATTTTGCCGTCGCCGATTTTTCCGGTATTGGCCGTTTTGGAGATGGCATCGATCACGGCTTCCAGCTGCTCGTCTGTTACCGCGACTTCGAGCTTGACCTTGGGCAGAAAATCGACGACGTATTCAGCGCCCCGGTACAATTCGGTATGTCCTTTCTGTCGGCCGAATCCTTTCACCTCGGTAACGGTGATGCCGGAAATGCCTACATCGGACAATGCCTCGCGGACGTCGTCCAATTTGAACGGTTTTAGAATCGCGGTCACAAATTTCATGCGAGAGTTCTCCTATAGAATGTGCGGACGCCGCCTTCGATTCGACGCTGAACCGGCGAAGCCCTGCTCAGTGTTGAGGCGTTCTTCGACCAAGAAGCAGGACCTGTGCCAAGCTTTATGTTGTGCGGTGGGCTTGGCAAAAAATGAAATTGTCAAGATGGCAGACGCTAAAAATGCACCATCACGGAGCGTCTGATTTGGCATGCACTCTGACGGTGCATATCGACGGGAGTGCGTCCGACTGGACGCTCACCGCGTTACTCGGCTATGCTTTTCAATATGTTTGATAAAACCACTCTAAACGATCTCGCTCGGCGCCTTGCCGAGGCGGTACCGTCCGACTTCCTCAAATTGCAGGACGATTTGGAAAAGAATTTCCGCGCAATCCTTCAAGCCTCGTTCGCCAAGATGAATTTGGTCAGCCGGGAAGAATTCGACGTGCAGACCGCCGTTCTCGCGAGAACGCGGGAGCAGTTGGAACGACTGGAAGCTCAAGTCGCCGAGCTGGAAAAGCAGATCGTCAATCGATAATTCGAACGGACGAGGAATTCATGTCCCTGGCCGTCGTTTTCACTCGGGGCAGGCAAGGTATCGCAGCGCCGTTAGTCACCGTCGAGGTGCATATTTCCAACGGTTTACCGAGCCTTTCCATCGTCGGCCTTCCGGAAACCGCGGTGAAAGAAAGCAAGGATCGGGTCAGGGGCGCGCTTCTGAACTGTCAGTTCGAATTTCCCCTCCAGCGAATCACCGTGAACATGGCGCCCGCCGACATTCCGAAAGAAGGCGGCCGGTTCGATCTCGCGATCGCGCTGGGCATCTTGGCGGCGTCGGGACAAATCAGGAGCGATGCTCTCCGGGAGATCGAGTGCGTAGGTGAGCTTTCTCTGGGCGGGGAATTGCGCCCCGTCAGCGGGGTATTGCCGGTCGCGATTCAGGCGAAGCATGCGGGGCGTACGTTAATCGCGCCGAAGGAAAACGCGGGCGAAGCGGCTCTTGCAGAGGGTGCGAAAATTCTCGCGGCACACCATCTTCTCGAGGTATGCGCTCATTTGAATGGCCAGCAACAGCTCCCGTTCGAATCGAACGAGGGGGCATCGGTTGGCCTGGAGGAACTCGCCGATTTCGCGGACGTGCATGGGCATTATCACGCCAAGCGAGCCCTGGAAGTCGCCGCCGCCGGAAAACACAATCTGATAATGCTCGGACCTCCGGGAACCGGCAAATCCATGCTGGCGGCTCGATTTCCGAGTATTCTCCCGCCTTTGACCGACGACGAAGCGTTGGAAAGCGCAGCCATCGGATCGGTCAGCGATTTGCCTTTCGATCCGAGACGCTGGCGCATTCCTCCGTTCCGTTCGCCGCATCATACGGCTTCGGCCCCTGCTTTGGTGGGCGGCGGCGGCAATCCCAAGCCGGGAGAAGTCTCCCTGGCTCATAACGGCGTGCTTTTTCTCGACGAGTTACCGGAGTTCGACCGCAAGGTGCTCGAGGTTTTGAGGGAACCGTTGGAGACGGGCTGTATCACGATTTCCCGTGCTGCGCGCCAGGTCGATTTCCCGGCCCGGTTTCAGCTCATCGCCGCGATGAATCCGTGTCCGTGCGGCTATTTGGGCGACGCCTCCGGACGCTGCCGCTGCACGTCGGAGCAGGTTCAGCGTTATCGCGCGCGGATTTCCGGACCTTTGCTCGACCGCATCGACATACACATAGAAGTGCCGCGCGTTTCTAAAGAAATGTTGCGTCATGGCGCGCCCGGCGGAGAGCAGAAGAGCGCCGACATTCGCCGGCGGGTGATCGCGGCTCGGGAAGTGGCTCTGCAGAGGACCGGAAAGCCGAATGCCTCGATGGCGCCTCAAGAAGTCAAGCATTACTGCCAATTGACCGACGATGGACACCGACTGCTCGAGCAGGCCACCGAAAAGCTCGGATTGTCGCATCGCGCCTATCACCGCATTCTGAAACTCGCTCGCACCATCGCCGATCTCGCCGGCGAGGACAAAATCGCCGTTCCGCATCTCAGCGAAGCCATTGGCTTCCGGCGGCTCGACCGTATCTCTTCGGCCGTTTGATGGTCTCTCAACTGAATCCGCAGCAGCTCGCTGCCGTGACCACTTTGGATTGTCCCTTGCTCGTTCTTGCGGGGGCGGGCAGCGGCAAAACGCGGGTGATCACCGAGAAAATCGCGTATTTGGTCAAGCACGGCACCCCGGCGAAGCACATCGCCGCTCTAACCTTTACCAATAAGGCGGCGCGGGAGATGAAGAGCCGCGTCGGCAAGCTGCTTTCCGACAAGGATTTGCGCGGCCTGACGGTGTCCACCTTCCATTCGCTGGGCCTCGAAATCTTGCGCGAGGAGCACGGCGCGCTCGGCCTCAAGAAAAATATCTCCATTTTTGACGAGCACGATCGCCTGGCGCTGACCAAGGAACTCATCAAGCACGGCTCGGAAAGCTGGGATATCGACGAGGCGGAAAGCTATATCTGGCGCATCGGCCGGTGGAAGAATTTGTTCGTGACCCCCGAGCGGGCTATCGCGGAAGGGCAGGGCGATGCACAGCCCGCGGCGCAGCTTTATGCCGAATATGTCCGGCACATGAAGTCCTACAACGCCGTCGACTTCGACGACCTGATTCTCCTTCCGGTGCTCCTGTTTCACGAGCATGCGGACATCCTCGACAAGTGGCGCAACCGGATACGCTATTTATTGGTCGATGAGTACCAGGACACCAATCTGACCCAGTACGAATTGGTTAAGTTGCTGACCGGCAAAGTCGGCCGTGTTACCGTGGTCGGCGACGACGATCAGTCGATTTACGCGTGGCGCGGGGCGCAACCTGAAAACCTTGCCCAGCTACAGCGCGATTTTCCGCGGCTCAAGGTCATAAAACTGGAGCAGAACTACCGTTCGACCGGACGGATCCTGAAGGTCGCCAACAAGCTCATCGCCAACAACCCCCACGTATTCGAAAAGCGCCTGTGGAGTGCGCTGGGATACGGCGATCCGCTGCGCGTGCTCACGCATAAGGAAGAAGTCGCCGAAGCGCGGCAGGTCGCCTCCGACCTGCTGCATCACAAGTTCCGCCACGGCACGCGTTTTCAGGACTACGCGATCCTGTATCGCAGCAACCACCAGTCGCGGCTCTTCGAGCGCGCGTTGCGGGAGCACGCCATACCTTATTTCATCAGCGGCGGAATGTCTTTCTTCGGCTATGCCGAGATCAAGGACATCATGGCCTATCTGCGATTGCTGGTGAATCCGGACGACGATGCGGCGTTCCTGCGCGTGGTCAACGTTCCACGCCGGGAGATCGGGCCGACAACCCTGGAAAAACTCGGCGCCTATGCCAACCGGCGCCATATCAGTCTGTTTTCGGCCTGCTTCGAATTCGGGCTTCAGCAGTCTCTCGGCGAGACGGCGATCCAGCGCCTGCGCCACTTCGCCGAATGGATTACCGATGTCGCCGATCGCGCCCAGCGCGGCGACACCTTCGCCGTGATCGACGATTTCATCGTCAAGATCGGGTATGAAAACTGGCTGAGGGAGACCAGCAACAGCGAAGACGCCGCCCGCCGCAGGATGGGACAGGTACGCGAACTGATCGATTGGCTCAAACGCATCGCCAAGGACGATGAAAAAGAAAAGAGTCTCGCGGAAGTCGTTTCCCGAATTCTGCTGCTCGACGTTCTGGAGCGCAGCCAGGAAGAAAACGCCGGCGACCGTGTCAACCTGATGACGCTGCACGCGGCGAAAGGATTGGAGTTCCCGTACGTCTATCTGGTCGGAATGGAGGAAAATCTATTGCCGCACCAGACCAGCATCGAAGAAAACACGATCGAAGAAGAACGCCGCCTGGCCTACGTAGGCATCACCCGCGCGCAGAAGCATCTGACTTTAAGTTATTGCACGCATCGCAAACGCCACGGCGAAATCGTGGATTGCGAGCCCAGCCGCTTTCTGAACGAACTGCCGGAAGAAGAGCTCGAATGGCCGGAACGGCGCGCGCTCGATCCCGAACAGAAAAAAGAACGGGCCATGGACAGCTTTGCCGCCGTCCGAAGTCTATTAAACCGATCCTGATTCCTGTAAAATGCGCGGCATGCGCCCGTAGCTCAGTTGGATAGAGCGTTGGCCTCCGGAGCCAAAGGTCGGACGTTCGAGTCGTCTCGGGCGCGCCATTTCAAACAAGAACTTAATGTAGTTCTTGCTCTCCTCAGAACCCTTCTCGTTCACATTTTGTTCACACTGAACATTGAGAGAGGTTCTGCATGGCCACACTCCGAAAGCTTCCAAGCGGTTCCTGGAATATCCAAGTACGCCGCAAGGGAGAGCCCCCCATCACCAAGACCTTTAAGACTAAAGTGAACCGCCCCGGGAATCGTGGAGGCTCGTTGGTTTAAGTCAGGTCTGCGAGTCAGCCTGATTGGCTAGTTGCCGATAATAGTTTGCCTCAGCTTCTGCTGGCGGGATATAGCCGATGGGTTCGAGTAGCCTGGAGTGGTTGAACCAGGACACCCGTTCGAGAGTGGCCAATTCGACGGCTTCCCGTGTCTTCCAGGGCGCCCGCCGGTGGATCAACTCGGCTTTGTACAGCCCGTTGATCGTTTCGGCTTGAGCATTTTCATCTCGCTCGTACGGCAAAACAGGCCTGGCAGGAGTCGTTGGCGCCTTCGGCTCGGGTGAATAGATTCAAGCATTCGTAGGTCGGCAATCCTTTGCCGACGAACCCGTTACCCCAACGGCACCGTCGGGAAGGGCGGCTTCGGCGCTCCCGAAGACGCCGTTTGCGATTGGAAGGGTCGCGACTAAAGCG
>NZ_JBDIVO010000106.1:0-13541 GCF_039794385.1 Methylocaldum sp.
GATATCAAAGAAAGGCTAGTTAAGAAAACGGCTCGTCGGCGGTCCATTGGATGGTTCGACTTCTCGTCTGAGAGCTGGGACGTGCGGGTTTGTGAAGCCCGCGCATGGCGAATTATCCAACGTCTAGAAGGTAAAAGGATTTCTATCTCTGAGGCGTTGCATGGTTAACCACCCAAACCGCGGCCGGGGCAATCCGGCCGCAAACCCAAAGCCGGAAGAAATAAAAGCTGCGCGGGTGCACGCTGGCCTAACTCAAACCGAGGCGGCCTCACTCGTGCATTCAACTTGCCGCGTCTGGCAGCAATGGGAAGCGGGCGACAGGCGCATGCACCCTGCCTTTTTCGAGCTGTTCCAGATAAAGGCCGGAATCAGTGACCAAGGGGGCTAATGCCCCCTTGGTCGTTCTGAACTATCCGGGTATTCCGGATGGCTCACGGTCTCTGATGCGTCGTTTCGGCCGCTCCTGGAATCCGTGCATTACGCCCCAGACTCTGGCGTAATGGTCGTGCCGATCGTGCTCTGCAACGCTGTTCTTGAAGTTCGGGTAATTAATCCCGGCTATTTTCTCGGCTATCACGCCAGCGAATTGGAGCTTGCTGACGAAGACTCGATATCGGTAATCGCTGGTTTCGCTGACCGATATCGGTGCTCCCGGAAAGGTCCGTTCCAGGTCCTCTCGCCTGCGGGCTCGGACGACCAGGGTGTTGGGCTCGTCCCGGTGCTGAACCGCGGAAATAAAGGCGTCGTTTAGGAAAATCCACATTCTTGCTTTTCTCCGCTCGTCTCGTTTGGGGTGATCTTCCGCACTGCGTAGCGGCTGGTGATGACCCGGTGCCCGTCCTCGAACTCGACCAGGGCCGAATTCAGGCGACCATTCGCCAAGACGCGGCAGGACTGCCCGTATCTCTCCGGTAGCCACTTCCGCCAGCGCCAGCTGTGCGTGGCCTGGGTTCTACTCATCCGCCAAGGTCGCCTTAATGGGTTCCTTAAACTTGTCGGAGACCTGGTCCTCGTTCTCGGCGGGTTGATATTCGGCAGCGGCTTTTCGATTCTCTTCGATCATGATCCGGTATTCGTCCTCGGTCATGCCAAGTTTTGCAAGTCTGGCCTTTCTTTCCTCTTCCGGAAGATCGAAAAAGTTCATTTCCTTCATGGTGATATCTCGTTCAGGTAAATGTGCGTCTCGTATCGGCTCTTCTCGACAATCTGAACCACCAAAAACCGGGTTCCGGCCTTAAAGAGCACCTCATCCTCGCTCGGGTGTAGGCTGATCGGTTTCACCCAGCGTCCGGTTTTCCCGGTGATGTGCAGAATCACTTGACCAGAAAAGGCGGGCTGTTCTCCTCTTGTCGTGCTGGTAAAGGCGTTATAAGTCACTTCCTTGCCGGTCTGTAATGCCTCCTGATGCAGTTTCACGAATCGATCCCGTGCTGCGGCATCAAACTTTAACCCGCGTGAGCTCTTTCCCACGTAGGGTTCGACCAGGTCCAAAGCCTGATTTATGAGGTCCCGCAATGGGATCATATGCTGCTCCGCTATTGTACCTTCTTCCCCGCGCAGAGCCGGGTTGATCTTCTGGTAATAGCCACCCGTATAGGCGGTTATCGCCCGCTGGTGTTCTTCCGGAAGGCGCCGGAATGCCTCGTATCCGGACCGGCCTTGCGGGATTTGAACCTGGATCGGAGTTACACCGATGGTTTTCTTCAGGATTTGTGCCGCTTCTTCGTTACTGAAAAGGGGCTTCGCGCCGGGCTTTGGAAGCACTACCCGGATTGCCTCGGGGTTAATCTGGATTGCTCCTTGGAATCCCTTGAATACGGCCGATGTCCATTTTGCGGGACGGCCAAGCTGATCTTTGACGGCTTCTTCAAGGGTTACCAGCCAGGGTAAATAGTGACTCTTGATCTTGCTTAGGGTTTCGTCGCTTAAGAATTGCCCTTTATCGGCAATGATCTTGTGATAGTGCAGGTATGCTTGGCTGACCCGGTCGATGTCTTTTTGCTCAATGACGCCTCCGTCGTTCGCCCGTTTCGCTATCCCCTTGATGGCGGTCAAAATACGGTCGTCCAGTTCCTGGAGCTGAAATTGGATATCGTTCGTCTCGGCTTTAATGGCCGCCTGCTGCGCTGCTCTGAACGCCTCGCTTTTCTCCGGGATGAGCCGCTTGATCAAATCGTCGCGCCGCGCCTTCAGGATTTCGGCCAGCTCTCTAGCCTTGGCCTTGGTGAGGCCGCTGTAGCGGTTTACGAGGTCGTCTATCTGCTCGTCGGTGATGGACGCAATCTTCTTTGCGCCGGCGACGAGCTGCTCTTTTGGAACTGGCCCGAATACTGCCGCCGTGTTTGGATTGATCTTGGGATCGCGCAAGGTGTCGAGTTCCTGAACGGTTTTCACGAACGCGCTTCCCTTGGGGGTGCCTTGCGCTCGGTACCGCAATGCGCCGCCCGTGTCGATTCGGTACGCTTGTCCAGCCTTCATCAGCAGGTTGTCATAGCCAAGCCCTACGACGTCCCAATTCGCGAGCCAGGCGTCGGCCACGAATCCCTCGAAAACTCCTGTTGGCGGGTTAGGTCCGGTGAGTGCTGACTTGGAGCGTGCGAGTCCTTCAACGAATTTTGAAGCGACTCCGATACGGCCGTCCCTGGTCTTGAACAAAAGCGTTTCGGCGACATTCGGAACGCCGGCCGCACGGTACAGGTGCCCGGCCAGGATTTCGTTTCGCGCTATGTCCTCGGTCTTCGGGAATTTGATGTAGAACTTCGCTCCTGTCTCGGTGTCCTGGTAGAGTCCTCCGGGGTTGCTTCCGGCCTGTCCTCCGATTTGGGTCAGACGTTCGAATTCGAAGTCGGGCTCTACATTGGGAACCTTGGTCGCTTTGGCCGCGATTTTCGCCTTCTCTGCATCCAATTTGGCCAGGAATGCGGCTTGCTCGTCGGCGCTTAGGGTGTCGAAGGCTGCCTTTTGCGCCGGGGTCGGGGCTTTGCCGGCGAGGACGTTCTTCTTGTAAGCCGAAAGCTTTGTCAGGTTGGCATGGTGTTGCTTGAGCTGCTCGGCCTTGGCCTTGACTGCCGATAGCTGGGCCTCGGGGGTGCCGTTCTCCCAGCCGGGAATCTTGGAAAGTTGCTTGAATGCCTTCTTTTTGAATCCGCCGGGATCTTGGGTCGGGTGCCCTTTGGCGATCAGGGCGAGTTCCGTTTTCGCCTTTTCCTTGGCGATCCGGAGGGCGACTTTGTTTTTCGATCGCTCAAGCTCAACGGCGCCGAGCTCCTTCACCATCATCTTGAGGGCGTCCTGGGCCGCGGCTTCCGCCTCGGTCTTGGCTTTAAGCTTCGCGGCTCGCTCCGCGGCTTTCTTGATCGCGTTGGCCGCGGCTTGGTCCTGGGCGGCCTTTTCCGCGGCAAGCTTCGCCAATTTCTTGAGGTAGTGCTCGCCGGGGTTGTAGTCGAAGCCCGGCTCTACCACGAACCGGCCGGTCTCGGGGCTTATGGGGAGTGTGTATTTCTTCCCGGTGCGTGGGTTTATCCAGATTCCCTTGGTTTCCTTCGGGGGCGCTTTCTTCTCGATCCCGAACTGTTCTAGCTCGTCGTCTGAAAGCTGTATCAGGTGGCAGCGGCAATTCCAGGCAAGGGGCGGGGTGTGGGTCTTCCAGAATGCGTCGTCTACCTTCCTGACAACTCCGTCTAGGGCTCGGTGCTCGGGCCGGGTCCGCCCGTCGTCTATGGCGTCGTATAGGAGATATGGGGCTTCGGCCTTTTGCGCTTGTATTTGCTCCCATTGCCCTACGGCGTAGGCGCTCATCATGTTGGTTCGAAAGATCGTTTCGAGCCGGGCTGCGCTGCCGAGCTGGGCCGTTACCTGCGCGCCGGTCAATGGGTCGGTGACGAGCTGCTTGCCCCACCATCCCTTGCTTTGAAGGTAAGGGGTCGCCCGTTCCTGGAACCAGCGGAGGCTTTCCCCTTGCGCGATCGCCTGGTCGATCAACGCTTTCATGTCCTTCAACATGTCGGCGTCCATCATCTTGGCTATCGTGAACGCCTTTGCGTGCTCCTGGCGCATCATGTCTTGCCAAGCGAACGAGGTTTTTAGTCCCTTGTCCTGGAAGAACTTGACCGCGGTTTCCGGGGCGAGGTCGAAGCTCGCGCCGACGGGTGCCAGGAAATCGAGGGTTCCCTGGTTCCCTGGGTTCCCTCCGTCTATGCGTAGCCCGAGCGTCATCGTTGCGCCTTCAACATGCCCATAAGCCGGGCGACGATGCCCGCCCGTTTGACCTTCTCGACGGCTGCCGGGACGGGCTCGTCCTCGAATAGCTGGTCGATCCGCTGCTTTAGGGTCTCAAGGTCGCCGGAGTCTTCCGCGAGGCTCAAAATCTGCTCAAGCCTCGGGCCTATCAGTTCCTCGTACTGGTGGGCGACTAGGGCCGCGTAGGTTGCGATCGCTTCCTGGTCCCGTCGCGCCTGCCACATCTTGTCGAAGATCGTCCCCGGTTCCGCGAAGCTTGCCGGCGGGGTCCCGATTGCCGGGTTTACACCAGGTGTAAAGCTGGGCGCCTGCCGCTTCTGGAAGCCTTCGCCGTACGTTTCCTTGATGTATTCCTCGGTCGGCTCGTAACCCATGTCGAAAATGACCTTGTCCCGGTCGGCCTGGGGTTTGAGATCCGGTTCGCCTTTCACCCGCCGGAAAATCCGCGGGGGCTTTACCTTCGGGCCGTAGTTGTAGAGGGTCCAGTAGCGGGCGATGGTTTCGTTGAAGCTCGCACAAATTAGGTCACCGTCGGCGAGGACGATTTCGTCCCGAACGTCCTTTTGCATTTCGGCCTTGTACTGTCCTCCGGTGTTCTCGATGGTCAGGGTCTGGCCGACGATGATTTTCGCGATCGCCTCGTTCATGACCTTGTGGAGGTCCTCGTAGGTCGCCGCGCCGGTTCGTGCGGCCTCGATCAAATTCACCGCGGTTCCCCGCGGGACGGCGATGACGCTCTCGGAATGGATCGCCTTAAGTGCCTTTATTACCTCCCTGATCTGCTTTTCGTTGCTGCCGGGAGTGTAATCGCCAACTGCCGTTGGCATGGCGAACTTATCCAGGAACGTAAGCCAAAGCTTTATATCGTTCCGCTTGAAGAATACGGGCCAGTAAAGGTCTCGGGCGATGCCTATGCCATACGGGTTATCGTGGGACGTGGCGCCGCTGTTGAAGGTCCAGAACTTCATCGGTGGCATTGGCACGCCTTCTTGGGGCTTGTCCTGGGTGCGGAGGCGCAGGTTTCCTGCCTTGTCGAATCGGAACCGGTAGGGCTGGCGCACGTAAATGCCGGGCTTGTAGTTTTCGGTTTCCTCGGCCGCGGTGAATCCAATCATGTTTTCGTCGGTCAATCCCCAGCAGGCTTCCGCTACCCCGTAGCCGTAGAAGATGCCGAACATCATTTTCGAGGTTATGTCGTCGAAGTTGATCGCTTGGATGTGCTTCTTCAACTGCTCCGCGGCTTCGACTTCCGCTCCGGTCTCAAGGGCGGGGAGGACCTCCAATTCCTTCGACACGAGGGCAAGCTGCCGCTGCCGAAAGCTGGCCTTTACCTGGTCGTCGAAGAGGACTTCGTCGTAGATGTCCCAATTGCCGCCGCCTTTCTTGGTGACTATCTCGTCCTGGTCGAGATAGATCGCGTTGTCGTCCAGGAAAAGCTTGGTTGTTCCTGGGATCGTCGCCTCGGCGACGACGATTTGCCTGTATTCTGGGGTGGTTTGGTTCTCAGCCATTGTTGTATGCCTCGGTGCTTGCTCGGCGTTCGCCGCTCGTGATGATTTGGAATCTTGCCGATTGCTCCCGCATCCACTTTAGGGCTTGCGAGGTGCTGTCTACCTGGTCGGAATAGGTCCCGTTGGGAAAACTCGTGATCTCGGTTTCGTATTCCGGGAGCCACGGGGCGTGGTCGGGTAGAAATACGTTTCCGGCTTCTATCTGGGTGGTCTCGGCGTTCATGCGCGCTATCTTGTCGCCGTGCGGTTCGATCGGAATGACCGGGAGGCTGGTGGTGTCCTGTAGTTCCTGGATCAAGCTTTGCCCGCTGCCTTTGTCCTCTATCAGGACCGCGGCCGGGCTCCATTTGTCGGCGAGGCTTATCGTGGTCCGCTTTAGGTCAGGGTATTTGAGCCAGCCGCGGAAAACGTCGAGAAGATACCGGGCGCTTAGGGTTTCCATCCAGGTGGTGCAAACGCTCGGGCAATTCATTTCCTTCGGCTTGTTGCCGGTGTCCCAACTCTGCACGATCCGGACGAAGTCGGTCGGGGCTGCCCGGTATCGGCGGAACCACCAAAGCTGGACAAGGTTGCCGCCTTCCTCGATAAATTGGCCGCCGATTTCTTGTCCTCGCTCGTTCGGCGGAATCTCTGCCGCAAGTGCTTTGATTTGGTCTGGATCTAAGAAAGGGTTGTCATAGGTGCTGAACCGACGCATGTAATAGCCGGGCTCGCCTCGCTCGGCTTTCTGGCAAAGCTCGTAGAACAGCCGGCCACGGCCGTGTAAAAGCTTCGGGGTCCCGGCCGCAATCAATTGGCTGTCCGGGAAATCTATAAGCATCGGAAGGACGGCGTTCTGGTAGAGGTAGGGGTCGTCTAGGATGATCCCGGCCTCGTTCAGAAAGATGACGTGATATCCGAAACCTTCGATATTTTCCGGCCGATCTGCGCTTCTGAAATCGAGGATTCCTTTCGTATTCGAAACCTTCAATAGTCGCTTTTGGCTGTTCCAGTAATAGTCAAGACCAGCGCCTTTTATGGCTGGCAAAAAGTACCGGTCTAAATATCGGTCAATATTGCCGTTTACGGTATCCACCCATAGGCATTGCTTTCCCTCTAACAGCCATTCGATAAATGCGAATGATGCCCCTCGAGTCGCGCCTAATCGTCTTCCCTTCGGGAAAAACCGAAAGCGACCAAGGGCCTGGGACTCATGAAATATATGATGCTGTGCTTCGCTGTAAACGAAGTTTGCATTTATTTCGCCCATGTCTTTCCGTTAACGACCAAATCGATAGTTCTGTGGGTTACTCCGTAATCCTTGGCTATTTCGCTTACCCTGTCGCCGTTGGCATGCCTTTCCCTGATATCACGCGCTTTTTGTCTTGTTAGCTTCGCCGATCCGTTACGCTCTCCGGTTACTCCCATGACTCCGGCCGATGCTGCATGTCTCACATTCTCGCGAACTGTCAAGTATTCAAGGTTTTCGGGGCGATTGTCCGTTTTGTCGAGATTCTTATGGTTTATTGTGAATTGTGGCTTTCTTTTCCCAATAAAAGCCTCTGCGACAAGTATGTGAACCAAGATGTCTTTTCTATTTCCTTCAACTTGTAACGCAACTTCAAGGTAACCGTCTTTTCTCAATTTTAGAGATCGACATCTGTTTGTTCTGGCTCCCTGTCCGGCTTTGATTCTCCTAACCCTGCCAAGACTGGAAACCTCATAGGAATCCTCCCATCCTATAACTGGTTTCCATATTTCATTCTGTTCTTTCGAATTACTCACTGTCTGTTTCCTCCCTTGCCTTGGCGTGGACAATAGTCCGGGTAATGGTGACCTTTTGTTCTCCTGTGTTCTCTATCTTCTGCGGGGCGTCGAATCCGAGTATTTCGCTGCGGCGTTTGCTGATCTTCAAAAGCCGGTCTGTTGCTTCAAGGGTCAGCTTGTTCGGGCTGCCGTTGATGACGTAGGGGTAATACTTGAACCATAGGCGCTCTAGGCGTTCGAGCTCTATCTGCCGGTACTGGTCCGCCATGCCGTCGATGTCGTCCCGTCGCCGCTTGAATTCCCGCTTTAGAATCTTGTGGACCCCGCCGACGCTTAGCCCTAGCTGGTCCGCGATCTGCTGAATCGTCGCGCCGGTCAGTCGGAGGTCCCAGGCTGTCCGGGCTCTCTCCAATTCCTCGGCGCGCCGCTGGCCTGTCGCTGCCGTTTTGCCGTTTCTGCCGCTCATAGATCCAGGCTCGTTTGTCCCAAGGTTTCCATGTAAGCTCGGCCTATCTGCCGCCGGTAACTGTGGAAAAGATCGTCCAGGTATTTACGTTGTTTTTCGGTCAATTCCTGGTCAGGTTTCTCGCTGGCAAGTCGCGCCATATCCCGGACGAATCGTTTCGCGTTCGATCCGGGTAGGAACCTGCAACGGCTCAGCGCCTGGGCCTTGATCTTTTGGTCTTCGGTCATACGCTTGCCAGCTCGTTGAATCGGGCGCCGTCTCGTTCTCGAACCGCTTCGGTGCCGGTGAAGTCTTGGAAACGGCGGATGATCACGTCGCAATACTCCGGCTGTTTCTCGGTCATGAAGCATCGTCGGCTTAGTTTCTCGGCTGCGATCAACGTGGATCCACTCCCGCCGAAAATATCGAGCACGATGTCGCCCTGCTTGGAACTGTTGAAAATCATCGGGGTTATCAGTCCGACCGGCTTCATCGTCGGGTGGAGGTCGTTCGCCGCGGGCTTGTCGTGTCGAATGACGGAGGTATCAAAGGCTTTTTTGATGGCTTTCAGGGCCTTGATCGCTTCTTCGTGCGACATGCTCTCGATGTCGAACTGGTCGATGACCGATTTACCGGTTCGGTCGCCGTACCAAGGGCATGGGGCGCCGTCCTTCTTGGCGTAAATGATCGGCTCGTGCTGCGGGTGATAATCCGAACGCGACAGGGCGAAGTGATTTTTTACCCACACCAGGTTCTGCTTGTAGACGAGCCCGGCTTGCTGCGCTGTGCGGAGGCTTGCCCGGATCGCCTTGGCGTAGTCCTCTCCGTAGTCGCGGGCGATCTTGTCGAGCCGGGCCAAGGCGACCGGGACGGGTAGGTCGTCGAGAATTACGGTTATCAACAGCTCCGAGCATCGTCTATGTGCTGCCCAGGCTTGCTCGGCTGGGCAATCTTTGCATCTGGCGATCATGGTTTAGTTCTGCTCAAGCCAAGCTTTCAGGGCGGTGTATTCGACCCGGCGCTTTTTGCCGATCCGGACGCAGCGGAGCCCTTGCCCGCTGTCATCGTATTGGTCGCAAAGGGCGCGAAAGTGGGTAGGGCTTATGGAAAGCATCGCCTGTACCTCTTTCGGGTGGTACATCGGCTTTCGCCTAAGCCCTGCCAGGGTCAATAGGGCTTCGAGTCGTTCCTCGGTGGTCATTTCACCCTGCGATAAATTCGCTTATGCGATTCATCCAGCCGGCTGCGTTGAGGGCCTGGTCCTCGGTGCGGTTGCGCCGCTTGGCATCGTTGGTGATGATCTTCCCGTAGAACATGACGCGCTCGGCGAGGGCTCGACGGTAGGCGTATTCCGGAATCGTGGTTTCGGTCTTTTTTCGTGTTTCAGGGCCCAGAATGCCGTCCGGTTTCGCTCCTACGGCTGCCTGCAGGAACCGAACGGCGTTTTCCATCCCGTGCTGAACGGCTGAATCGATTAAGAGGACCCGGAGGTCGAAGTCGCGCACGAAGTCGAACGGCCTGCAATAAATGTCTTCGTAAATCTTCCGCGCTTCGGTCTCGGTGAGGTCGACCACGTCTTGTCGGGAGCAGGGGCGCTTCCGGTATCCCTCCAGGGTCGCTTGGGTAATCCCGAACTTGGTCGGTCCGCCGCGGTCGGACGGCCGGTCTGTGAATGTCTTTCCTTCGCGCCTGATGATGTCGTCGATGATGCTGTCAACTCGCACGGTTAACCTTCCCCCTTTCGGGTGTAGTAACGAAATTCCTCCCAGCCGTCGCGGAGCTTGGCGAGCCCGCGGAAGCCGAGAAGGGCGAACGGTAGCCAATGCCCGGAAAGGGCCGCGGCTCCGAGGTAAATGAAACCGGTGATGATGTCGCTCACGGCGCCGCCCTCGTGCCTTCGAGTTGGAGAACATGGACAAACACGCCTGGGGTTGCGGTGTAGTGCTTCGCGGCGATTAGACGGACGATCCGACTGTCGTCTTGATAGACGATCGCGTTCATCCCGTCCTTTATCGCCTTGACGATATTGTCGAGGTCCGGCTTTTTGGTCGGCGCGATTTCGCCTCTCAGGGCCTCGCCACGGCGTTTTTCAGACCATGTCGTCGGGATGGTTAACCCGACGTTGATGTAAAGCTCCAGTGCGCCGGTAATCGGTTCTGCGCCGCCCATAGCTTCCTGGGCTTTGGTCTTTACCAGGTTCTCGAAGATGACCGTGTTTTCCGGTGTGAAGCTGTGAACCTTTCCGGTGTGTTTGTTCCGGACGGTTCGCGATCGGGCCTTGGCTACCGGGTTGCCTGGAACGAAAAACGAAATCATTTTCGGGCTCTTTTTGACTTGCTGAACGGTTGTCATCAAAAACCTCATACGTTCGTTTTAAGGCGTGTTTTGGTATTGGCCGCTACCTTAGTAGCGGGTACGTCGTTTTCGCGCCTTCTTGCTTTGCGGCGATGGCTGCAATCGGCATTCTTTCGCCGTACCATCGCCCATTTCGTTCGAACATCCCGATTTCGGTCATTTCGTCTCGGGTCCTGCATCTGCGCCGACGTTCGTCGCGCCGCCCGTATTCGCCGGTCCTGTGCCGGTCGAAAGCGCTTACGGTGTTGAACATGAGCCCGCACTCTCCGCATTTGTACGTCATTCGATTGCCTCAAGCTCTGGCGAACGGTGGAATCTTGCCGCCCCGGTAGCGCCGGGCCGCATGTCTGTAGTAACTGGGTGGCCGTGGTTTGCTCGCTCGATCTTTCGCCTTTTCAGCGCAATCGGCGCACTTATGCCTCCCCGTGCGTTTGCCCTCTGGCAGATGTCGCTGGCACGTGAAGCAGAAGAACTCGGCCGGGGCCGGCGGAATCTCGGCCGGCGTGGTGTGCTCGTAGGGGTCGGCCGCGACGTGTGTGTGCCCGGTCGACAAAATGTCCTGCAACGTCCGCAAGCTCTTGCGCGCTGGCCAGCCTATGGCGTCTGCGATCTCGCCGACGGTCTTGCCTTGGGCGTGTAACGCTCTGGCCTGCTCGATCTGTTCGGGGGTGATTCTCTGAACGTATGCCATCGTGATATCCTCTTTGCCGTTGATCCGGTTTCGCCGGTTCATCTCGTAACTGGTCCCCGCGGGTTCGCTCTCGGGGATTTTTTTTGTTCTTTTGCTGCTGCCGTTTTCACTTCGTATCGGTTCACGCTGCGCCTTTTTCGGCGAGAAGCCGCTTGATGTTGGCTATATGCGCGAGCGCCCTCTCGGTGGTCATGGTCGAGCGTGGCAGCGCCTTTCTGGTCTGGTGCTCCGGCCTGGTGTACTGCCGGCATAGATCCGCGAACTGCGGCAGGGTCGGTGGCGCTGCGGTAAACCGGTCGGTATTCACCAGGGCGTTCAATGCCGTTTCGATCGTTTCCGTTGAAAACCTGCTGAGTGTTTCTGCCCATCGCTGGAATGCTTCCGCCTTAGCCTTGTCGTCAGTCCATTGGGCTTTCCATCTCGCCCCATAAATCGCTCCCAACTCCTGAAACACGTTGCTCGTGTTCTCTAAGTCTCTCGATGCGATCGTCGATTTTGCGCATGAACTCGTCGAACTCCTGGGATTTCGATTTGGGGCGGTCTGGTATTGGGTTACGTGCTTCATGTGGTCCTCCGTATCGTTCGGCTTCTCGCCGTATCCAATTCCGCCAGGTGGCGAACCAATCGGCCTTTCTGCCGTCCTTTCCGGCCTTGGCTATCCAGTAATCCTTGAAGCCGTCGGCTATCGCCGGGATCTTGGTTGGTGGGATGGTGGTGTTCGTGGCTGCCCAATTGAGCCACTCGTCGGGGAGTGTCCAGTCGTCGGGTAATCGAGTTCCGGTTTTTGGCTTTTCTTTGCCGGGGTCACTAGAAGGGGTTATAGGGGAATACTTTCCCCTATGGTTCCTTGATTGGTTCCGTGTTCCGTTTTCGGAACTGTTTGAAGGGAAAAACGGAACTGTTCCGTTTTTGGAACCATTCCCTTTTTGGAACTCTTTAACCGTTCCGTTTTCGGAACTCTTGATATCGTTTTCCCGGTTGCTTTCCGGTGGATTAACGGTTCCTTTTTTGGAACTGTTACGGTGTTCTACTCCGTTCAACTTCCAGACGACTATTTGCCCGGTCTTTCCTGTTCGTATGCCGGTGTCTGAAATTAGGCCGGCGTCTTGAAGGGCTTTGAGTGCTTGCCAGACCGTCTTACGGTCGGCTCCGGTGTCGTCCATGAGCTGTTCGTAGGAGGGATAGGCGACGTTATCGGCTCCCGCTCTATCGGCTATCGCCAAAAGCACTAGCTTTTGTAGGGGCCTCAAGCCTGTCCGTGTCCAAGCCCAGCGAGTCGCGTCTAGGCTCATTCGTCGTCCCACACTAGTTCTGCGGCGCTCTCCATTCGCTCGATCCGGCCTTTCGCAAGTGTGAACAGAGCTTCGATTTCCTTCTGGTCGAAGCACTGAAAATGGACGGGAACGCACTTCAAGCCCATGGCCTCCAGCGCAGCCGCCCATCGTTGAATCTGGCTCTTGCCGTCCTTGTCATCCGCGTCCTTCATTCGGCAGACCGTGCTTTCCGCAACGCCCATTGCATTCGCGACGGCGGCTAGGCCGACGCTGGAAAGTCGCTTGCGGATCATCGCCTCGTTTTTGCGGGCTATTGCGCCGGGCACCGCGTACTCTTTCGCCATCGATCACACCGTATCGGGGGTGTCATGGGTGTTGACGCGCTCCGGCAGAACCGGGTCGTCCGGGTCTACTGGGTAGGGTTCGTAGCGTGATTGCGTGGTCATGCGGCGTTGCTCGTGCCCTGCCAAAGGTCGGGGCGCAGCTCGTGGTGGCTGACTGCTCCACCACATGCGTTAACAATCCGCGGCACTTGTTCCGCAGGGATTCGTCCGCGTTTGATCCATTGAGTCACGGCCATGGGAACCAAGCCGAGCGCATCCGCAAGGGCCTTTTGTGAACCAAAATGTTCGATTGCTTTGTTTAATCCGTCCATGCTTCAAAAGCTTAAACATTACGTTTAGACGAGTCAACAAAGCGTATATAGACGGCAATGGATATGCTTGTAAACTTTGTGTTTATGACTGAGAAGCCAATAGACAGATTGCTTAGACGGCTAGCGGAAATGGGGAAGAGCGAAGCCGACTTTTGCCGTGAGTTCGGAATAACCGCGCAAAGGCTCAATAACTGGAAAAAGCGTGGAATTGCTAAACACCAGCTGATTCCGGTTGCGACTTACATCGGCAGTTCTGCCGAGTGGTTGGAAAAGGGAGGAATGGACGCGAAATCTTACGCCAGCGAGAGGGGGGGGCAGGAAAAAATAGACCGCGAGCAGTCTGAATGGCTACGGATATTGGGGCTACTGAGCCCAAGACAGAAACAGGTTATCCGCTCTGTCATCAGCGAATTCCAACTGGATCGGCGACATCATTCAGTTCCGGTCGAAACAGACCACAGAACGGGCGCGGATAGACGAGAATTCATCGGCAAGGTAATTCAGGCGGGAGCTCCACTCGGTCGGCGAGTGTCGAGACCTAACACGAATATTCATGATTTGCCTGAAGAGCCTAAAAAAACAAGTCGTCTACCGGAAGACGAGGATGCGAAATGAAAATTTCGGT
>NZ_JBDIVO010000107.1:0-13055 GCF_039794385.1 Methylocaldum sp.
GAGTTCGTCGCCATGCTGGCCCATGAACTACGGAATCCGCTGGCGCCGATCCGGAATGCCGTGCAGGTGTTGCGCCAATTGGGGCTGACCGACCCCGAGCTGAAATGGACGCGTGACGTGATCGGCCGGCAGGTGGTCCAGATGAGCCGTTTGCTCGACGATCTGCTGGATATTTCCCGCATTACCCGCGGTACCATCGTGTTGAAAAAGACGGCGGTCGAAATCTCGACCGTAATCGATCGGGCGGTCGAAACCAGCCTGCCGTTGATCAAGTCCCGCCGGCACAAGCTGGCCGTTGACTTGCCGCAGGAGCCGGTGCAAGTCGAGGGCGATCTGACGCGGCTTGTGCAGGTGATCGCCAATCTTCTGAATAACGCGGCCAAGTACACGGATGCCGGCGGGTGTATCGATCTGATCATCGAAAGCTCTGCGGACGAAGTGTTGATACGGGTGCGCGACAATGGCATGGGAATTCCCGTCGAACTTTTGCCGAATATATTCGAGTTGTTTACCCAGGGCAGCCGTTCGCTCGATCGTTCCCAGGGCGGGCTTGGGCTCGGGCTGGCACTGGTGCGGCGGCTGATAGAAATGCACGGGGGGAGAGTGTTAGCACAAAGCGCGGGGTCCGGCAGCGGTGCCGAGTTCATTGTGCATTTGCCGCGGATGGCGGCTGCGCCGACTCATGAAGGTTCGGGGTCGGCAGGCGGCGAATCCGCATCGAGTTTGGCTGGCGTTCGGGTTCTGGTGGTCGACGATAACGTCGATTCCGCGGAAAGCATGGCATTGCTGCTTAGCCTGGACGGACACGACGTGCGTACCGCCTTCGATGGCCCTGGCGCTCTCGCGGTCGCCGCGGAGTTCCAGCCGGAGGCAGTGCTGCTCGATATCGGATTGCCGGGAATGGACGGTTATGAAGTCGCGAAGCAAATGCGAGGGTTACCGGGATTGCAAAAGGCGCTGATGATCGCCGTTACGGGCTACGGCCAGGCAGACGATCGCGCCCGTTCGAAGGCCGCGGGTTTCGATCATCACTTGGTGAAACCGGTCGACCCTGAAATTTTGAGCGCGTTGCTGGCGACGCTGAGGCCCGACTGAGGCTCGGCGGACGGCTGCTTGTTTTTCGATAATGTGACGGTCTCGTGACAAGATACTTACGAGTTTGCGCGTATTTTCGGAGAGGGGGTATAGGCGTTTAAATGTAGCTTCTTGGATTCGCTTATTTGGCTGCTTACCGGTCCGTTCATGAACGTTAGTGGGACAGTTCCGAAAAGGGGTAATTCCGGAAATGCATGCCAACAAGCGGAGCTCGGCGATCATGATTTTCGTTGGCAATCGATTCGGTCCAGCCGGTCGTTTCGATTGCGAAACCCACCTCTGGTGGGGCGTTATCCTGAGAAAGCGGGTTCTCTTCGCTATGGGCGAGAGGGCCCGTTTTTTTGTGGATCACAGTCGGTTCCTGCCGATTTGTGTCAACAACCTAGCTGCTCTGTGACGCATAGCCGCGGGCGCGACTCTCCTCGCTCTCGGCCGAGAAAGGATTGAGCGATGATGTCGATAGCCTTCGGAGCTTGAGTGGCAAGCCACGGTGCCGTCATGGTGGGTAGTCACCCTCCTGCCGGACACGAGGCGTCCAGAGTTGCCAAGGGAAAGTGGCTGTTATCCGGTTTGGCGGCGTAACGGAAACGTTGCGGTCCGCTTTACAAATCGGGTGGCGTTTAGGGAAAAAAGTGTTGGAGGCACTATGTTTAAGCTAAAGACATTCATCCCGCCAGCTGCCGTGCTGTCGCTGGGATTGGCGTGGGCGCCTGCCCATGCACAGACGTGGACGAGCGATATCATCGACTTCACGCTGGTGGAGGGTGATCTAGGCGCACTTGGAGACCCGGAAGTCGTTCGGGACGACACCGGCGTCAGTCTTAACTTCAATCCTGGCCCGTTGACATTCGACGCGCTATCTGTCGGTGCTGGTCAGGCCGACAACGGCAATGGCAATGGCAATGGTATTGGTCAGGTCGATACCGAAATTGCCGGATTCACAATCAGAGCCACGGTTAAACCGGTTATACCTGATCAGACGATTACCGACGTGAGCTGGAGTCAGAATGGCGTTTATCAAGTAACCGGAGACGGCTCCTGGGTATCGGCTTTCTCATCTCTGCGGATTGTAGATCCGGAAACCCATCAATCCATCGGCGATACACAGGCCGAGACATTCTCCGCGTTCGGAGCTGACGACGGCACCAACGGAGGCCCTTGGGACTTGACTGCCAGTAACTCTGTGGCCGCTGACGCTGTCGAAATCGAGCTGACGATAAAAGACATTCTTGCGGCTTATGCGCCTGCGGACGGTTTTGCCTGGATCGAGAAAGACTTCGGCAGCTTGAGGATTGACGTAAGTCCAGGCGGCGCTGTCGCGCCGATTCCGGTGCCAGCCTCGGTCTGGCTACTGGGGTCTGCTTTGTCCGGCCTGATCATGATTGGTCGACGTCATTTAGGAACCGCTTCGGCGTAACCCAAAGTGATTCGCCCACTTGAACCGCGCTGCCGCCATATCGCGGCGGACGCCTTTCTGGCGGCAGCGCACTTTGCCGGAATCCACCGGCTTCCGAATCGGTCGTGCCGTGGCTTTTCGAAAGTGAACTTCCTCTTTGTGCGAAATCACGTACGAATTCATCCGTATTCTCGGTGAAAGTTAACCACGGTTTAATAGCAACCACTCGAGAGCAACCGTCGTCGGAGGTGAAAACCACGACACGGCATCGAGCCGGAGACAGGAGTTTCCGCTAGGAAGTTAGGATGTGGCGAAAGGAGTGAGGATGTCGCCAGGGACAGGGTGGTCCCGACGGGATTGGATGTTCCGTCCGACGTGAGTGATTCGGAACCTTCTGAACGGAGTCGGAATGTTCCGAATCTGATTGGAATGGCGGTCATGGAACGGTGATATCCGCCCTAGTGGAAAGGAGTCGATCGATGGGATGCGAGTTGAAATAGGGATGTTTCTTTTTTTTCGCCTGTCGAGGAGTGATTGCGAACGACGAAGGCGGGAGAAGCCCAGGTTCGCGAATGAGACGACGGCACCGATTGAGACGTGTTGACTAAGTGATTTTCGCGGAGGTGACTTATAAGGACGCAAGGCGGATCTTCGTGCCGGGCATAGGCGCAAGGAAATGTTCCGGACCGAAGAAAACATCAGCGATGTCAGCCGATAGCAAGCGTTCGAGAGTTTTCCTCCGACCGTAAGTGGTAAGCGGGCCGTAAGCCGGACCGCTGTAAGACTTCCCCAGAAGGCAGAACACCCCCATCCCCCCCCAAGCACTTTGTTCTGCCTTCTTTTTTTGCCTTAGCACAATCGAAAATGTCGTTCGGGTCGTAACTGTCGTTCGTCCGATTGTTTCCCTATCGCCCATATCCGCATGTGATCGGATACCGCCGATCCCGGCCGAAGGCGCGGCGCGTGATCTTGACGCCGGGCGGGGCCTGGCGACGCTTGTATTCGTTGCTGTCCACCATCTTCGCCACCCGCTTGACTTCGTGCTCGGGAAATCCGGCGGCGATGATTTCGTCCACCGATTTGTCGTGCTCCACGTACATTTCGAGGATCGGATCCAAAATCGAATAGGGCGGCAGCGAGTCCTCGTCCCTTTGGTCGGGCTTGAGTTCGGCGGAGGGCGGACGCTCGATTACCCGTTGCGGAATGACCGGCGAGAGGCTGTTGCGGTATTCCGCCAAGCGGTACACCAAAAGCTTGGGGACATCCTTCAACGGCGCGAATCCGCCGGCCATATCGCCGTACAGCGTGGCGTAGCCCACGCTCATTTCGCTTTTGTTGCCGGTCGTGAGGAGGATTTTCCTTTTCTTGTTGGAAAACGCCATGAGAATGACGCCCCGGCAACGCGCCTGGATGTTTTCCTCGGTAGTGTCGGGCGGCAAGCCGGCAAAGCTCTCCTCGAGCATACCGAGAAAGGCATCGAAGGCCGGTTCGATGGGAATGATGTGATAGCGGCAGCCCAGGGCCTCGGCTTCCAAGCGGGCATCCTCGATGCTCATCGCCGCGGTGTAACGCGACGGCATCAAAACGCTTTCGACTTTATCGCCTCCCAAAGCGTCCGTGGCGAGAGCCAAGGTCAAGGCCGAGTCGATGCCGCCGGACAATCCGAGCACCGCGCCTTGGAAACGGTTTTTGCCGACATAATCGCGGATGCCGGTAACGAGAGCCTTGTAGATGCTTTCGATCTCGGTCAACGGTTCGGTAACGCCGTCGGCAATCGGCTCCACCGTGTCTCCGCAGGCAAAGTCGACGGGTAACAGCGCTTCCTCAAACTCCGGCGCGCGGAAGATCACGGTTCCTTCCCGGTTCATCACGAATGACGCGCCGTCGAAGACCAGTTCGTCCTGCCCGCCGATCAAGTTGACATAAACCAGAGGGACATCGGTCACTGCGATGCGCTCGCGGGCGACTGCCTCTCGTTCCTTGATTTTATTGGCGTGATAGGGCGAAGCATTGATGTTCAGGATCAGCTTGGCGCCGGCTTGCGCGGCTTGCTCCACCGCACCGGGCAACCAAAGATCCTCGCAAATGGTAATCCCCACCGGCACACCCTGTAAGTCGAACACGCAGGGTTCGGATCCGGGCAGAAAATAACGTTTCTCGTCGAACACACCGTAATTGGGCAGGGCATGCTTGCGGTAGATCGCGTGAATCTTGCCGTCCCGCAGCACGGCGGCGCTGTTGTAAGGCATCCCGGTTCGGTTCTCCGGAAAACCCACGATGACGTCGATGCCGTGCACTTGCCCCGCTATTTCGTCGAGGATGCGCTCGGCCTGCGCCATGAAATCGCGGCGCAGGATCAGGTCTTCGGGCGGATAGCCCGCCAGGGCCAGTTCGGGGAAAACCACGGCATGAGCGCGAAGCCGGTCGCGGGCCTCGCTGGCGGTGTGCAGTACGCGGCTTGCATTGCCTCTAAGGTCGCCGACCAGAAAGTCGAGTTGGGCGATAGCGATACGAAGGTTCACGATTGTAGCGATTCAAATGTCTAAGGTAGTGCGGCTATTTTCGCCTGAAATCGCGGCGGGAACGAGCAAAAACGATGTCCGTGGCCTGTGACGGTGAAATATAGGATCTGTGAATTTAAATGCCGCACTCGTGTCCGATCGAGTATTGCTGCGCCCGTTCGAGAGGCATATTCTTCAATCTGTAATCTAAGCCGAATGGCCCGATGATTCGCCGTCGATTTCAAGCGTGGGAAGAAATACTTCGCATCAGGTTTGCGGGCGACATATCCAAGCAGGGAGATTCCGTCATGACTCAACCACCCAACCTATACCACGGAGATCGCCAAGATCGTCTGATCCGTGAGCATGAGCACGACACCTATAAAATACGGCAAAAATTGCCGGAACCTACGGTTTGTCCGGAATGCCGAGCGGTTTATCACGACGGCCGGTGGCAATGGTCGGACGCGCCTGCTGGCGCGAACGAGTCGCTTTGTCCCGCCTGTCATCGTATCCACGATAAATGTCCGGCCGGATTTCTGACTTTGGCGGGCGAGTTTTTGGCTCAACACAAAGATGAGATTCTGCATCTCATCCGTAATGTGGAGGAAAGGGAGAAGGCCGAACACCCGCTGAAACGCATCATGGCCGTCGAGGAACAGAACGGCGGCATGCTGGTGACATTCACCAATCCCCAACTCGCCAGGGCGGCCGGGCAAGCCGTCCAGCACGCCTACAAGGGCGATCTCGATTTTTCCTATCAGGAGGAGGAGTATCTCCTTCGGGTGAATTGGTCACGTTGAGGTCCCCGCGATCCGCGATTGTCGGTGTGGCGAAGTATCGCCGACCGGCGGTTTCCGGGCTGCCTCATGGAGGCGCAAGGGGTACGGGCTTTTACGTCATGCTTTTCCGCCGAATCTGTGGATAACTACAGTTCTGGATCGGATTGAGGAGCGAGAGCATGCAACTGCCGTTACAAATTTCTTTTCGAAATATGGAGCCATCCGAGGCGATGGAAAAAGCCGTTCACGACCGCGCCGAGAAACTGGATCAGTTTTTCGAGCATATCATGTCCTGCCGGGTGATGGTCGAAGCACTTCATCGCCACCACCGGCAAGGCAATACCTACCATGTCAGAATCGATATCACCGTGCCGGGCGATGAACTGGTGGTCAGCCGCGATCCCGGCAAAGATCATGCGCACGAGGATGCTTACGTGGCGATCCGCGATGCCTTCGACGCCGCCCGCCGGCAATTGGAGGATTACGCCCGGCGCGTTCGGCAGGACATCAAGGCCCACGAGGTTATGCCGCATGGAAGCATTGCCCAAATCAACCCGGAGGGCGATTATGGGATGATCGAGACACCGGACGGGCGCCTGATTTATTTCCATCGGAACAGCGTGGTGCAAGGCGATTTCGACAAATTGGGCATCGGCGATACCGTCCGTTTCGTTGAAGAAATGGGCGAGCAGGGGCCTCAGGCGAGTTCGGTGGCCGTGGAGGGAAAACACCATGTTGTGGGTTAGGAAAGATTCGTCTGTTTCATCGAACAGCGCCCGCGCAATTCGGAGTTAAGGAGGGCGATATGCCGACCAATCCGCATGCTGATCGAATCAAGGCCATATTGGCCGACCTGGAACATGACACCCGGGTCAATCTGCACGACTATCCAATCCGTGTCGATGTCGAGGACGGTGCCATAGTCTTGGAGGGTATGGTCGGCGACATCGCGGCAAAACGGATTGCGCACGCCGCTGCGTATCGCCATGCGGACAATTCACCGGTCGTGGATCGATTGCGTGTCGCCGTGCCTCCCTCCGAGAGGGAGGGCGGGTTGCGCGACGAGATCATTAACCTATTGCAGCAGGAGCCGGTTTTCCGGGAATGCGGCCTCTATGTGCGCGAAAGCGACCGGCTCGACACGATTCGTGTCGGTCGCAGCGAATGGCCCGATCGCAGCGAAGGCGATTGGGGCGAGCAGCGCATCGAGATCGAGGTGCAGGATGGAACCGTCACGCTGTCGGGCACCGTGCTCAGCCTGTCTCATCGCCGCTTCGCAGAGGTGCTCGCGTGGTGGGCGGCCGGCTGCGAATCGGTCGTCAACTTGCTGCACGTCGTCCCTCCCGAGCAGGAAACCGATGGCGAGCTGGCAGATGCCGTGCTCATGGTGCTCGAAAAAGACCCTCTGGTTCATCAGCCGCAGATCCATATCACGGCCGAGCAGGGAACGGTAACGCTGGAAGGATATCTCGCCAGCGATGAAGAGAGGCGCCTGGCGGTGCTCGACGCGTGGTACGTCCCCGGCGTGCACGATGTGGTAGACCGCATTCAAGTCGCGGGGTGATTAAAGTCGTAAGTCGGCAATCCCTTGCCGACAAGCGTGCTGTTAACGTCGGGAAAGGATTCCCGACCTACTGAGTGACGCAGTGCGAAACGACTCTCCTCACGGCGCGGAATAACGCCGATTGGGGAGCAGTTGTCCGCCGCCCAGCCGAAATCCGTTATTCAAAGCTTGCCAAGTAAAATCCTGAGCCTCCGACGCAGCGGACTCGATGTCCCGGCCTCGGGCTAGCAAGGCGGCGACGGCGGATGCCAGGGTGCAGCCCGAGCCGTGATAGCTTCCCGGCAAGCGCGGCCAACGGTAAGTTGTCTTGCCGGAGCTGCGGTAAAGGCGATTGATGACTTCGTCATCCCCTTCATGGGTCCCCGTCAGCAAGACATTCGGGCAACCGAGTGCGAGGAGCGCGCGGGCGCAATCGTCCAGATCCTCCATTCCCGTCAATTTTCTGGCCTCGGGCGAATTCGGCGTCAGCACCGTCGCTCGTGGAATCAGCGTCTCTATTAGCGCTTCGATCAGCGCCTCGTTTGCCAGGTTTGTTCCGCCTCCCGCCGCCAGAATCGGGTCCAAAACGACCGGAATGCCGCCAGCGATCTTGAGTAGCTCGTCTACTGCATAAACGATGTCGACGCTTCCCAGAAGACCGATTTTGACGGCGTCGACGGGCAGATCCAGAAGCACCGTGCGCGCTTGCTCCAGAAGTTCCCCGGACCTTTGCGGCAAGATCTTGCGGACGTTATGCGTGTCTTGAACGGTTAAAGCAGTCACCACCGAACAGGGATAACAGCCGAATCGGGAAACGGTCTCGATATCGGCCTGAATGCCGGCGCCGCCGGTGGGGTCGTGTCCCGACAAGCACAAGACAACGGGGAGCTGGGGTTTCATGGATGGCGTAAAGTTAGATCGCGATGCAGGCGCAGTTTCCCACGGCTGGCCGCATTCGGCTAGCCTGTCAGGCCCAAAGCGCCGTTGACAGTCTAAAAGCGCATCGGTACTTTAAGTTGTTTGGCCACGCGCCTACGCATTCCGCTTAAAAAAATACCCCCTACGCAAAGAGTCCTGGATGGAAGAATTTCAACGTATCAAGCGCCTGCCCCCCTACGTTTTCAATATCGTTAACGAACTCAAGGCCAAGGAGCGCGCCCAGGGTGTCGATATCATCGACTTCGGCATGGGTAATCCCGACCGGCCCACGCCGCAGCATATCGTCGACAAACTGGTAGAGGTGGCGCAGAAAGGAACCGCCCACCGGTATTCCGTTTCCAAAGGCATTCCCCGTCTTCGCAAAGCCATCTGCGGATGGTATCGGCGCCGTTTCGGCGTGGATCTCGATCCCGACTCCCAGGCGATCGTCACCATCGGTTCTAAAGAGGGCCTGGCCCATCTGATGTTCGCCACCCTGGGGCCGGGCGATGCAGTGCTGGTGCCGAATCCGGCTTATCCCATCCATCCTTACGGCTGCGTTTTGGCGGGGGCTGATGTGCGCCACGTGCCGCTGGTGCCGGGCGTGGATTTCTTCGATGAATTGGAAAAAGCCATCAAGACCTCCTGGCCCAAGCCCAAGATGCTGATTCTGAACTTCCCCGGCAATCCGACCACCCAATGCGTGGAACTGGAGTTCTTCGAAAAGGTCGTCGAGCTGGCTCGGGAATACAAAATCTGGGTCGTGCACGACATCGCCTACGCGGACCTGGTGTTCGACGGCTATGCCGCGCCTTCCATCCTGCAGGTGCCCGGAGCCACCGACATCGCCGTCGAGTTCTTCACGCTCTCCAAGAGCTACAACATGCCCGGTTGGCGGGTGGGCTTCATGTGCGGCAACCGCGAACTGGTCGCGGCTTTGGGGCGCATCAAGTCCTATCTCGACTACGGCACGTTCACACCGATCCAGGTGGCCGCGATCGCCGCCCTGGACGGGCCTCAGGACTGCGTTGCCGAGATCCGGGAAACCTACCGCGTACGCCGCGACGTCTTGTGCGCAGGGCTGGACAACATCGGCTGGACGGTCCAAAAACCCAAAGGCACCATGTTCGTTTGGGTGCCCATTCCGGAGCAGTACCGGCATCTGGGTTCCCTCGAGTTCGCCAAGAAACTGCTGCTGGAGGCCCAGGTGGCGGTGTCTCCCGGCGTCGGTTTCGGCGAGTACGGGGACGATCACGTCCGCTTCAGCCTGATCGAGAACGAACACCGCACCCGCCAGGCGATCCGAGGCATACGACATATGATGCGCAAGGATAACTCGGTATAATTTCGGCATTTTTGTTGCTACACAGGAGAGCGTCTTGAAACCCGTAAATATCGGTTTGCTCGGTTTGGGCACGGTCGGGGGCGGCACGGTCAAGGTCCTCAAGCGGAACGCCGGCGAAATTACGCGCCGAGCCGGCCGGGAAATCCACATTAGCGTCGTAGCGGCTCGAGACCTCAACCGTTCCCGGATTTGCGACACTGCCGGCATCCGATTGACTACGGACCCGTACGAAGTCGTTACCGATCCCGAGGTAGACATCGTCGTGGAACTGATCGGCGGTCTCGACCCGGCGAAAGATCTGGTAATGCGAGCGCTGGACGCCGGCAAGCACGTGGTCACCGCCAACAAGATGCTCATCGCCCTCCACGGCAACGAGATCTTCGCCAAGGCCAGCGAAAAAGGGCTGATGGTGGCTTTCGAAGCGGCCGTGGCCGGTGGGATTCCCATCATCAAGGCGGTGCGGGAAGGGCTTTCGGGCAACAAGGTGGAGTGGCTGGCCGGGATCATCAACGGCACCTGCAATTTCATCCTGACCGAGATGCGCGAAAAGGGGCGGGATTTTCAGGATGTGCTTAAGGAGGCGCAAGCGCTGGGTTATGCCGAATCCGATCCGACCTTCGACGTGGAGGGCATCGATGCCGCCCACAAGCTGACGATCCTGGCGTCCATCGCCTTCGGCATTCCTCTCCAGTTCGACAAGGTCTGGACCGAGGGCATCAGCAGCATCACGGCGCTCGACGTGGCCTACGCGGAAGCCTTGGGCTATCGCATCAAACTGCTCGGTATCGCCCGTCGCGCCGAAAAAGGCATAGAGCTGCGGGTGCATCCCACCTTGATTCCCGAGCGGCGCTTGATCGCCAACGTCAACGGCGTCATGAACGCCGTTCTGGTCAAGGGTGACGCCGTGGGCCCGACCCTGTTCTACGGCGCGGGCGCCGGGGCCGAGCCCACGGCCTCGTCGGTCGTGGCGGACATCATCGACGTGGTGCGCACATTGACCTCCGATCCCGAGAACCGGGTGCCGCATCTGGCCTTTCAGCCCGAGGCGATTTCCGACATTCCCATTTTGCCGATCGAGGATATCGAAACGGCCTACTATCTCCGCCTCAGCGCCGAGGACAAGCCGGGCGTTCTGGCCGACGTGACGCGCATTCTGGCCAATCACAATATCAGCATTGAGGCCGTTATCCAGAAGGAACCGCCGGAAGGCGAACGCCATCTGCCCGTCATCATGCTGACGCAGAAAGTCCAGGAGCGGAAGCTGAACGACGCCGTCCGGGAGATCGAAGCGCTGTCCGCCATCAGCGGACCGGTGAAGCGGATTCGGTTGGAAACACTGGGGTAACATTCCAATTCGAGGTATTACCCAATGGCACTCCGATATAAACGCAACCCGACCCAATGGGAAATTCGAGAGGCATATCTCCTCGGACGGAAACACAAGATGTTTGAGATTTTCGAGAAGCCACATGAAGGTAATCCATGTCCGCACGATGAAAGAGGATGGGCGTATTTGTACGGGTGGGATGATTATGGGCAGCGTTGGGATGAGCGACGCGGTGGCAAACCGCCAGCTAATTTTGATTTAGATGCCGAGAAGCAGCATTTTTACGGGCCACCAAATAACGTTCAGTCATCTTTGACTAAAGAATTGAAGGAACTGTTTCTTTCCGAAATCTCGTAGGAGGGGGTGGTGCAGCATATGTCAGCCTAATTTAGGCGAGGGAAACTGAACATTGCGGAAGATACTCTTGCTCGCCTCAGATCGACGAACTATGAACTTCGTGATGCTTCTCTATCTATGACAGGCGATATCGCAACGGCGCCAGAGGAAAATGATATGTCAGCGACAAACGATTTAATCAAGCAGGCATTGGCTCTGCCCCCCGGCGAACGAATCGAGTTGATCGAACAAGTCTTAAATAGTCTTGACCAGCCGGATGAGGCCATCGATAAATTGTGGGCCGAAGAGGCAGAAAGGCGTCTGGAAGACTATCGCTCCGGAAAAATGGAATCCGTCTCGATGGAAGATGTGATGGCGAAGTATTCCGTTAAATGAATGTCCGGTTTCTCGCTCCGGCACAGAAGGAATTGGACGAAGCCGTGGAATACTATGAATCGCAACTGCCCGGCTTAGGTATTCAGTTTTTGTCGGAAATTCGCGAAGCCATCGAGAATGTCAAACGGTTTCCTCATGCTTGGCACTGCTTCAGCGAAAACACCCGGCGTTATCGGACGAAGCGTTTTCCCTACGGCATAATTTATCAGCTCTTGGACCACGAAATCCTGATTGTGGCTATTGCCCACCTGCATCGCGAGCCCGGTTACTGGTGCGATCGAGCAAAATAATCAAGTTTTTAAACAAATCGCTTAGAGACTCATCATGGCATATTCGACCCGCTATACCGGTCTTATCGAAAAATACCGCGACCGCCTGCCGGTAACCCCGGACACCCGGCCCATCAGCCTGTGCGAGGGCAACACGCCGCTGATCCAGTTGGTCAACATCCCGACGCTGATCGGCAAGGATGTGGATATTTACGTCAAGTTCGAAGGCTTGAATCCTACCGGCTCGTTCAAGGACCGCGGCATGACCATGGCCGTGACCCAGGCCGTGCATGAGGGCAGCCACGCCATCATCTGCGCGTCCACCGGCAACACCTCGGCAGCGGCCGCCGCCTATGCCGCGCGTGCCGGCATCACCGCTTTCGTGCTGATCCCGGAGGGCAAGATCGCCATGGGCAAGCTGGCCCAAGCCATGATCTATGGTGCGAAGATCATCCAGATTAACGGCAATTTCGATGCCGGAATGCAGTTGGTCAAGGAGATCGCGGACCATGCGCCGGTGACCATCGTCAACTCGATCAATCCGTACCGTATCGAAGGGCAAAAGACGGCCGCTTTCGAAATCGTCGACGTCCTCGGCCGCGCTCCGGATTATCACTGTCTGCCGGTGGGCAATGCGGGGAACATTACGGCTTATTGGAAGGGTTACAGCGAATACGCCCTCGGGACCGAAACCCATACGCCGGTCACCGACAAACGGCCAATCATGTGCGGCTATCAGGCCGCGGGCGCCGCGCCGTTCGTCAGCGGCGAGTTCGTGGACCATCCCGAAACCGTCGCCACCGCCATCCGCATCGGCCATCCGCAGTCTTGGGAAGGCGCCTGGCGCGCGCAAAAGGAATCGGGCGGATGGTTCGCGCCTTTTACCGACGAGGAAATCCTGGCGGCACAGAAACTTCTGGCCGAACGGGAAGGCATCTTCTGCGAACCGGCCTCGGCCACCTCCCTGGCCGGAGCCCTGCACGACATCAAGTCCGGCCGCATTCCCGAGGGCAGCACCATCGTCTGCACCCTCACCGGCAACGGCCTCAAGGACCCCGACACGGCCATCTCCCAGTGCACGGCCAAACCGGTGACGGTGGACGCGACCCTGGATTCGGTGAAGCGGGCGATTTTGGAGGCGATGTAA
>NZ_JBDIVO010000108.1:0-12958 GCF_039794385.1 Methylocaldum sp.
GCGGCCACGAAGTCGTGGATGGTTTCGAGGATGTCCTGATCGATGAATTGCGCCCGCGTGGCATCGATGATGACATACCCGTTTTCGCCCACCCGGTTCAGATACTCCCGCAACAGCGCCTTGTTGAGAAAAGACACATCCTTGTGCAAGCGCAAGAGATAATTGTTGCCGTGCTGGGTCAGGGTGATCGCCGCCTGGAAGTTGGTTCTAATGACGTAATAGAGACCGACGACCATGCCGACCGCGATGCCCTTCAAGAGATCGGTCGCGAGGATCGCGACGATGGTGACCACGAACGGAATGATCTGGCTCGCCCCCTTGGCGTACATCTCCTTGAACAGCTTGGGTTTGGCCAGCTTGTAGCCGGTCAGGAGCAGGATCGCCGCCAAACAGGCCAAGGGAATCAGGTTCAAGTAGCGGGTGATGAACATCACGCTCAACAGCAGCAAAACGCCATGGATGAAGCAGGCCATCTTGGTGCGGCCGCCCGCGTTCACGTTGGCGGAACTCCGGACGATCACCGCCGTCATCGGCAAGCCGCCGATCAAGCCGCTGAGCAGATTGCCGAGCCCTTGGGCCTTCAGTTCGCGATTGGTCGGGGCGATGCGTTTCAAGGGGTCGATCTTGTCCGCCGCTTCGAGGCTCAGGAGCGTCTCGAGGCTCGCGATGATGGCGATGGTGACCGCCACCGTGTACACCTCGGGATTGGCCCACTGGCTGAAATCGGGCAGGGTGAACTGCTGGAAGAAGCCCGCGACGCCCTGAATCTCCGGGAGGCTCACCAGGTGCTCCTTCGCGATCGCGAAGGCCGGTAGGAAGTGTTGCGAGAGCAGATTGAACGCCACCCCCCAGAGGACCGCGACCAGGGGACCGGGGATCAGGGATAAAACCGCATTCTGTTTGAAGAGGCGGGTCTCCCACAAGAGCATGATGCCGATGGCGACCGTGCTCACGATCACCGCGCCGGGCGAAATCGCTTCGAGCGAATAGGCGAGTTCGGAGAAGGTCGTGTGGCCGTCGGCCTGGACATAGGCTTCATCGCCCTCGAAATCGGCGTCGTAGCCGACCGCGTGCGGGATTTGCTTGAGGATCAGGATCAGGCCGATGGCGGCCAGCATGCCCTTGATCACGGCCGAGGGGAAGTAGGCGCCGATGACCCCGGCCTGGAGAAAGCCCAGGAGCAGTTGCAGCCCGCCGGCGAGGACGACGCTCAGCAAAAAGACTTGGAAGCTGCCCAGCTTGTCGATGGCGTTGAACACGATCACGGTGAGCCCCGCGGCCGGGCCGCTGACGCTCAGCTGCGAGCCGCTGGCCCAGGCGACCACCACGCCGCCGACGATGCCCGCGATGATGCCGGCGAACAGCGGGGCGCCCGAGGCGAGCGCGATCCCCAGGCACAGCGGCAGGGCGACCAGGAAGACGACGACGCCCGCCGGAATGTCGTTCCGCAGATGGCTCAGATAATAGTGAAAATGCTTATGTATCATTAGGCAGCACCTCGTTGTTCGGGTAAATCAGCTCGCAGAGTCCGATGGGGCGCTATGCCCTTTCCATGGAGACGACCCCATCCGCCGGCTCCGCTCTCGGCGCGCTGTAACGCCGTATAAATCCGGACGAGTGTGCTCGGAAGGCGAATCAAGCACTGATGCATCCCACCAAATCATATCCCTATGGCGAATTCGAGCTGAAAGGGGAACACCCCGGTAGCTGCAGCAAGATCGAATCGCAGCGGCTACGACAACAGCCATAGCCGCGACGCACCGTTCTACGGACTACCCCACGCTGGCGCGAGCATACTTGATCGCCATTCTATCGTCCGAACCTTTCATCAACCTTTCAGCGGCGACGCTTCGGAACCAAAGCGAACATCGACACGATCTAAGAAGAATGCGCCATAAATTTTTCGGTACCGGCGAAGAAGGCTACAGCCCGCTCCGGAAATTGAAGGTTTGGCTGTCGGGATTGCGCTACGCCATCTTCTACGATTTTAGCGTAGCCTACAAAGTCGTCTTGTCCGTGATCGTCCTCTCCGTGTGCTTCTATTTCCGTCAGTGGATCGACTTTCTTTTGGTCATGGTGACAACCGGCCTGATGCTGATCGTCGAGATGCTCAACACCACTATCGAGGCACTCTGCGATTTCGTGGAGGACCGGGAAAACTTTAAAATCAAGGTCATCAAGGACATCGCGGCGGCTGCAGCCGGAATCAGCATACTGATGTGGCTAGTGGTCTTCCTGACCGAGGTCAGCCGAATCTGGTACTTAGTCTATCCCGATTGAACCGCCGGCAGCGGTTCGGGCCGAAGCAAGCTAGCGTGTCTAGCCATGAGCCCGAATCGTTTTCCGACGACGAGTCGGATCGCTTCTCGAGGGAGATGTAAAGCGCCCAAGTCGCCCTACATCCGATCTGAAAACGCTCTAGCGAACGGCCGGTCTGAAGCCCGCCACGAGAGCGCGCACCGCGTTTAGCGATTGGGCATTGTCGGCCGCTGCGGGACCGGAGGCGTCCAGCCCGCACGGCGCGCCCCTGCACTGCGAGATATGTGGATTGGAGAAAAGACCCAACCGGGGGTGGGTATAACTCATGATCGTCCCGAAGGATCCCGGAACGCTATGCCCATGGGAATAGGGGAAAACACCTCCGACACCCGCATGGACGCGGTCATGCGCACTTCCCATGGTATGCGCCAACTCGTGCGCCAGCGCGTAGTCCGAACAGTAATACAGGCCGCTTCGGCCATCGTTGACGACCGAAAACGCGTGATTCGACGAAAGCGGCTGTCCATCGGCCCCGTTCAGCCAGGCGCTGCCGCAGCCCTTTTGGGCAGTGTGTTCGAACGGTCGGATCAGCGTGACCAGATCGGCGCCGGATTCCCGCCGCCAGGTGACGACGTTCCGAAAAACGCCTCGGCCGAGCGTCAGATCGCGCAACGCCGTCCCATTGTCGACAGCTTCGGGATAATCGACCCGCAAAGATTTCACCAGCCGCAGACTGATTGCGATTCGGCTATCGACAAAGGACTGATTGGTCAGCGCGATCAACTGGTTAATGCGGGTGATCGCCTTGCCCGAGGCGAGCTTGGGAGTGTAAAGCACCAGCAGGTCGATGGTCGTCGGCGTCGAAGCGCCGCTGTCGGGATTTGCCGTTGGTCCGCCGGACGCGGCGTCTGCCGCTTGGGTGACCTCTGGGTCTTCGGGTTTGTCGCCTTGGATAGCCGGCCCAGACGTCCAAGCAGGGACCGGTTCCGGGCTGTGATGCGGCGAATGGCTCAGTCCCGCCGCCTGAATATCGACCAGCCACTGGTGCTGTCCGCTGCCCGGCGCGATCTGATAAAGCGCCTCGGGCGTCGAGATTTGCCCCTGGACACCAGTCTCCCCGAAGGTCATCACCGCACGAAAAGCCTGACCGTCGGCCTTGAGATATCCGACCCAGGTAATATCACCGTTTTCGTGGGCGTAGCGGTTGTCGTGAACGAACGCCTGCTGTCCGCTCGGCAGGCTCAACGGCAATTCCTCGCCAAACTTCATCGCCATCATTCGCGCCCGATCGAGGCGGATAGGTCGAACTGCCTTCCGGGGCAGTTGGGCCAAGTCGGGGGGAAGAGTGTTCCGGGTCGAATTCTTCACCGCGCCGACCTCAGTGAAAAGGCTCGGACCGGGCACCCCCGAATCCGCCCCGTCGCCGTTGAGCCCGGTGATGACGACACGTTCGATCGTCCCGGCCCGGTTCAACTGGACCACATGGTTGAACCCCTGCAACGCCGCCCGAATAATCGACGCCCAGTCGGCCGCATCGGCCCTTGCCGTGACCGGATGATCCTCCAAGCCCTCCGGACGAACGAACTCAATCCCGCTGTTCTGCGCCAGCTCGGCCAGGAGCGTATCCAACCTGCGATTGTGCGCAGCGAGATGGAGTCCATTCGCGTCGATGGTCAGAGCGGTCGATGTCTCGATCACCGAACCACGGTTGGACTCATCCGCCTCGACGGATGCCGCAAAAAATGCCGCAGTCCCCATTCCTAAAGCCAATAGGACCGACTTGAGCCGCGATGTCATGGATCCCTCCGAAAGCTTGCACTTACCCGAAACGATTGACCGATGCTACAAACACACAAAAGTGCAGGTCAATAGGAACGCCATCTGCATTTCCCGGAGAGGATTCCGCGTATCAGGGATAGCCGCTGCGCGGTAAGAGATTGATCGGTCCGTTCAAGCCGGAAAAGCCGATCAGCCATGGCGCGCCCCGGAACCGAAAGTGCGAAGTCCATCGAACTGATCGACATTTCTCAAAGAACGGCGACATTGCTTGTCGAGGCTTGCTTAGGTGCGGCGTTACGGAAGCCGGCGAGACGATGCGCGGGTTTCAACAGGCGCATCGATCAGGCGTGCCGCAAGGCCTCGCTCCTCACCCACGCACGCGCACGAAGAGCCAGCGTGAGCAACAGAGCTCCGGTGACGAGCGCGTAAAAACTGATGAGCCAGATCAGAGCCAGTGCGCCGGCTCCGGGAAACAGGAACACCAGAACGCCAAACAGGACGGAGACAACCCCCTCCAGGATCAGCAACCACTCGCCCTCGATCACCTTGCGCAAACGAATGGCCGTCGCCACGTCAAGCACGCCCGTCACCAACGCGTTCGCGCCGATGAGGAGTACAAGCACCAGCGCCGTCAGGGCCGGATGAATAACGGCGATCACCCCGGCGCCGATGCTGACCAGACCCAGCAGCAGGATCAACCACCAGATTTCGTCCCTTTTCCTGTTCGTCACGGCGGCGGCGACCGCCGACCCGCCGCTGATAAACGCATAGACGGCAAACAGGACAACCAGCCACAATAGCGTCAGGCCGGGCCAGATAAGGGCGAGAACGCCGAAGAGAATGGCAATGATCCCCCTTACGGCGAGCATCCACCAAGCTTGCTCAAGTAATTCCCTCATGATGTGTCCTCACTCAGGCTGCCGATTCAAAAGATCGCGCGGAAAGCCGCGGATATCGGCAATCCAGCGTCATCCGCGGCTGGAACACCGCTCCCGCGCCGGTATTGCGGTTACCGGGTGTACTTGAATTCGGGCAACGCCTTCAACGCGTCCTTGCTGGCTCCAGGCAGAACGAGTTTGGATACGTCGGTTTTGTCCCCGATAGGTTGAAACTGTTGTACCGGTATGGCGACACGATGAGCCCCCATACCCAAGAAACCGCCGACATCCACGATCGCGACCGATAAAGATCCATCGGGGCTCACGATGAAATCGTCGATTGCGCCGATTTTCTGATTGTTCTCGTTGTAGACATTCGCGCGCATCAGCTTCGAGGCCCGCCAGCCCCTGGCGATGAGTTCATGCTGGATGACCGTCGTGCCAAACGTGGCCTCGCCCGCAACCGGCGCGCCCTCCTGTGGCTGTGCGGTAGATCCGGCGGCCCACACGAAGCCGCAAAGTGTGGACAGGACAAGGGTTCTTGCAAGTTTGAGTTCCATAACTTCACTCCTGATAATTACGGTTTTTTCAACATGCTCGGCTGGGTGCGACAGCAAACACTGACGGCGCAGTCCGTGCCTGGCCTTGCAGCTGGGAGCAACCTTTTCCTATACCGGCTTGCCCCAGTCAGCGGCGCTTCCTCATGGATCAGAATCCCGTGAACACCATTGCGATGAACACCGGCTGCTTGCACGGTCGGCACATCATCCTCCGTGTTTATCCCGATCGATTTCCGGATAGCCGTGCCTGATCCTAAATCTGACACGGTCTCCGCGGGAAAAATCCCCTCCTACTCGGCCGCAATTTCGATACCGAACCGCTTGCGTCTTTGCTCGTTAGCGTATATGGCGGTATCGGCGGATTCGCCATCAAGAGGCCCTGGATCAGGGCCTCTTCGCACAATGCTCTCCGCCGCTATAGGAATTACTCCGAATGGGCAGCTATGGAGCCATCGCGTAAATTAGACAATTTAGGCCAAGGCTCGTCATCGTGGATGGAACCCCTCAGGAATACCGGCTGACCGTCAGCACCTCCCGCGGACCTATCGCCACCGAATATTTGGCGGCGGGGCGAGGTTCGGAGGTGTTATTACTCCACGGGACGGCGGACAGTGCTCATACATGGCGCTGGATCATGCCGTTAATGGCATCCGCCCATACTCTTTACGCGCCAAGCCTGCCGGGATTCGGCGGCAGCGATAAGCCGCGCATCGATTATTCGCCTGCTTGTCTTGCGGCATTCGTCGCATCCTTTCTCGATCGGCTTGGCCTGAAGCGCGTGAGCATCATCGGTAATTCGATTGGCGCGCTGATTGGCGTGCATTTGGCGCTTCGACATCCGGGACGCGTATCCGCCTTGGCGCTCATCAGCAGCGCCGGATTGGGGCATGAGATAAACCCCTTGATATGCGGTCAGATCGTGCCCGGAACCGGAGAATTCCTCACAGCCTGGTGCAAGACCCCTCTCGGGGCGTGGCAGTGGTCGGTCGGACTGTCGCAACTGCTGTTCGCCAAGCCTTGGTCGATACCGCGGGCCTGGTACGACCGGCTCTTTCGGATGGCCCTGCTCCCGGGCTATTTGGAGGCGACTCTGCTCACCCTCCGGGCCGCCAATACCTTATGGGGGCAACGCGAATCCGAAATCGTGCTCGACCAACTCCATAGGCTGAAAATGCCGACACTCGTGCTGTGGGGCGACGGCGACCGGATTTTCCCGGTTCGGCACGGCAAATCCGCAGTGGAACGTTTACCCTGTGGGCGGCTGGAAGTTCTACCCGGCTGCGGCCATACCGCTCAAGTCGAGCAACCGCAACGTGTGGCGGCGGCCTTGAACCGGTTTCTGCAAATGGCAGATGCAGAACGACCGGAGCCGACCCGTGCGGCGAATTCCCGCGCCTAAAATGAAACACCGACAGGAGGAATGCGTATGTGGAAACACGTTGCACGAACAGCGGTCGCTACGCTGGCATTTTGTGCGGTGCACAGCCTCTTAGCCAGCCGCCCCGCCAAGCGAACAGCGGCAAACCTCATCGGCGAACGCCGGCGACGGGTCTGGTATCGTCCCTTTTACGTGGCGACCTCGTTCGCCTCGGTGGCCATGCTCGCTCGATACATCAAGCGACTCCCCGACAGGACCCTCTATGCCCTGGAAGGCCCTCCAGCCACCTTGATACGGCTGCTCCGCCTCGGAATCAGCGCTTACGCCGCTGCCGCCGTCGGTCAGATCGGTCCCGCGAGAATGCTGGGTCTGCCGGGCCTGAAGGCTTGGTGGAACGGAGCTCACCTAGTGCCGCCGGAACCCGAAGCTCAAGGCCCCATTCTCGGTTCGGACGGGAGAATGCAGGCAGAAGGCCCGTTCCGCTTGATGCGGCATCCGCTCAATGCCTTGGCCGTGCCGGTCCTTTGGCTGACACCGCGTCTGACGGCGAACGGCCTTGCATTCAATCTGGTCGCCACAGCCTATGCCTATCTGGGTTCGCGACACGAGGAAGCCCGTTTGCTAGCGGCCTACGGCGAACCCTATGAAGAGTATCGATCGAGCGGAACACCGTTCTTTTTTCCCTCGGCTTCATCCCTGCTTCGGCTGGGCGGGCTGCCGCAAGAGAAGTCCGCCACTCGTGTTCCCAAAGTGTCCGCCTAAAGGAATTCGCAACACAGCCCGATGCGGATGATGAGGAACGCTTGGTCCGAGACCTGAAACCGCCGTAGACGCGGTGCGTCGGTCGATGAAGCGGTACTTGCCCGACATTTAAGCGCCTCCCGCTTCGCTGTCCTCGCGCGCCCCGGCCGCCCCGACACGCGATTCGGGTGCGATGTTGACGTCAGCCTTGCGAGTCTGCCGACCGGACGAATCGGCTTTGCCTGCCGGCGAAGAGGCAGTTTCCTCTTTCTTTTCATGCTCCGTCGCCGGTTCAACGGGCTGCCTACCCGCCCCCGCTCCACCCGGACCGTTCGACTCCGTGGATTCAGGTGACTTCGGTCGTTCTTCATGAGCCATGACGATTCTCCAACAACCGGGCGACCTGCTGCCGCCGCAATATCAGGACCGCTTGACTCCCCGGACTGGGGATGAGCCAAGTTAGAAATACGACTTCAACGGCTGCAGAAGGTTCGAGCGCGAATCTGTCAAACCGGAAGCTACGTTGACATCTACGGCAAGGCCCCTTACCATCCAGGCCCAGACTCCGCATTAGACGGTTGAATTTCTTATAATTTCTTGCCGACGCTGTCCGCCAGGGAGCGGTGCCATGCGCGGTATACTCATTGTGCCTGGCGCAAAATCGCGAAAGCGCATTTTGGCCATCGCTCGTAGATTGAAAGTCGCATCAGACCCCCGATCCCGGCTGGCAAGGGGCGGGATTTGCTTTGACCGACTTTTTTGCGTGTCCCTCTTGTAACCCTACCCGGCCTACGAGGATTCAAACAATGAGTGAGCTCCCTTTCCCCCAATCCTTCAACTTGGTTTTTTTCGGCGGCACCGGCGATCTGGTGATGCGCAAGTTGTTGCCGGCGATGTACCAGAGCTATAAGAACGGCCAGCTGGGAGATGCCGGCTATTTCTATTGTCTCGGACGGCGAGACTATACCGTGGAAGACTATCGCGCGATCGCCGAGGAAAAGGCCCGACAATTCCTGCCGAAGGCCGACTGGGACGACGAAATCTGGGCAGCCTTCCGTCGGCGGGTGATCTACGAAAGGATCGACGCCGAGAATCCGGAAGAATATGCCGCGTTGAAGGCCCTGCTCGAAAGAACCCCGGCCGAAGTGAACGTCTTTTTCCTGTCGGTGGCGCCGTCGCTGTTCTCCATGATCTGCGAAAGCCTGGCACGGCAGAAACTCAACGGGCCAAATTCCAGGGTGGTGCTGGAAAAACCCCTGGGCCACGATCTCGCTTCCAGCAACGCCATCACCGTGGCGGTCGGCCGCCACTATCAGGAAAAGCAGATCTACCGCATCGACCACTACCTGGGCAAGGAATCGGTACAAAACCTGATGGCGCTGCGTTTCGGCAACGCACTGTTCGAACCGCTGTGGCGCCGGCAATGGATCACTGACGTCCAAATCACCATCGCCGAGGAAGTCGGGATCGGCAGTCGCGCCGGATTCTACGACGGTACCGGCGCGCTGCGCGACATGGTGCAGAACCATCTGCTGCAGCTGCTCTGCTTCGTGGCCATGGAACCGCCTTCCAGCCTCGACTCCGACGCGATCCGAAACGAAAAACTCAAGGTGTTGGAATGCCTGGTACCCTTCACCCCGGAGGATGTCCAGGTCAACACGGTGCGCGGCCAATACCGCGCCGGCATTTGCGGCGGCCAGGCGGTGCCCGGCTATCTCGAAGAAAGCGGCGTCCCCGCCGGCAGCAAGACCGAAACATTCGTCGCCATCAAGGCGGAAATCGCCAACTGGCGCTGGGCCGGGGTTCCGTTTTACCTGTTCACCGGCAAACGCCTGCCCACCCGCCTGGCCGACATCGTGATCCATTTCCACGATGTGCCCCACCACATCTTTCCGCTGCCCCGCAACGGGTCCCGCGCCCCGGCGAAACTGGTCATCCGCCTTCAACCTGACGAATCGATCCGCCTTTATCTGAACGCCAAGCGGCCAGGCCATTCGATGGAATTGCGGCCGGTCTCCCTGGACCTCGATTTCACCAGCAAATTCAGCGAACGCCGCGAAGAAGCCTACGAACGTCTCCTGCTCGATATCATCCGCGGCAACCAATCGCTGTTCGTGCGCCAGGACGAATTGGAGATGGCCTGGCGCTGGGTCGAACCGATCCTCAATACCTGGGCCGCCGATCCCAAAGGTCCGGAAGCCTACAAAGCCGGCACCTGGGGCCCCGCCGCCTCTGCGGAACTGCTGTCGCGCAGCGGCCATCGCTGGCACGAGGACGATTGAGACCGGGGCTGAAGAACCGCTTTGCGGATGCGAGCCCCCGTGCTTGCAAACGATTCCGGCGAATTCCACGGCGATGCACCGCCATCAACGGCGGCAAAGCCGCAAAGGCTGCCGAATGAACGGCTTGCAGAGCAAGTTGGGTGATTTTCCCGGCCAGCGACGACATCCGTTTCGAATGAAGAAAGCCGGAACGAAATTCCGGCTTTCGCAGGGGATGCCGTCGTCGGCGACCTTCGTAAAGCAACATCGCCAAAGTGGGTGATGTTGGCCCCTGAGCTGACTCTCTACCCTACTCCGAGTATCCAACCCTCCACTCCAGCGACGGCACGCTCCGGGGGTGTCAACACGGGTTCGAGCAAACCTTGCAGGCGGCCATCGTCGTCGGCCTCCCGTAGCCACGCAGCGATGGTATAAGCGTCGTGCTGATCGGGGGTGCGGCCCTCGCTTGGATACACATTCTTCCACAACGAGGGATATGCCTCGGCAATGGCGGACTTTCCGGTCGGGATGGCCCAGCCGTCGAAAGGCCAGAAATGCACTTGCTCGCCCAGTTGCCGCCGGAGGTACCGCAGCCAGGGAATGCCTGCATGGGTGGATTTGGCGACCGAGCCTTGCACGTCGAAATGAAACACCGACCTCGCCCTGGCGCGCTCCTCGCAAAGACGGCGCCAGCGGGGGCTGCCGGTGCGGGCGGCGCCATCGCCGCGAAGGCCGTCGCGGATAAAGTCGACATAAGTGTGGTCCTCGTCGGTCGGCCAATGCCGCTGAAAATCGTCTAGGAAGGCGGGCCAATCGGGCAGCAGGTGATGAACCTCGAAATAACGGAGCGGAAAGGAAAAGCTGTGGTCGATGCCGACCAGCGTTGGCTGGCCTTCCGACAGGCGCTCGACCAGCCACTCGGCGATGCCGCGCCGACTCCAGTATTTGCGCGGGCCCGGCGGCGGCAGCACTTCCACGGGCAGCGCTTCCCGTTCCGCCAGATAGACGCGCAACCCCTTCAGGCTAGCGGTCGGCGTTTGAGCGCCGGAATAGTCGATGCCGATATAGCGGGCAAAACGCCGGAAATTACTGATAGTCATGAGGTCCCCTTTTCGGCGGTGAACGGCGTTAAGGAAGCTCTGATTAAGTCCTTCGACAGGCCTGTCCTGAGCCGAGTCGAAGGGCTCAGGACAGGCTTGTCGAACGCTCTCCTGAGCCTGTCGAAGGGCATGAACGGAATCAACTTGTTCAGAGCTTCCTTAAGGGATGCCTTCGGCAATGAGAGAACGACAGGATACCGCAGTTTTCAATACTTCCGGTCCCCATGCCGCACCTGCGATGGATCGAGGTCGGTCGGCAAGCGTGGACGCGGCGTGAAAGTAGAAGGCGATGCCGATAGCCCGCGGATAACCGTACCGATATTCGGGTCGCCGACGGAGAGTCCGGATGCGGTCCCCAGGCTCGCAGCCGACAGCTGCATTCCCGGTGCATCGAGAATGCACAGCTCGTGTTTCAAATCGGCACGCTGGCTGGCGGCGCGAAAGCGTAACGCATCCTTCCCGACGACCGCGTTGGCGTGCCGCGTGACATGGCAGTTCGTGGCCACCAGATTTTGATCGAGGACCACGCCGGAGCCGATAAAGGCCTTGCCGTCCCTTGGATAGGCATGAACCTGGACGACGCTGAGTGCAAGCGTGTGATTCACGTCTGCCGCGCCGTCCATGCTAAAGATCCAATCACCACGCCAAGCAATATAGTCGGACGCATCGGTCTCTTCATTTTCGCCCTTTTCCGAAGGGAGAGTTTCCAATTTGAACATACGAGCTTAGGGAAATTTATTATGGCTTCCCGTGCCGCAGTAATCCCCTCCTCCCTCGCCTCCGGTTCGGAAGCAGCAAGTTCAGCCTCATTTCCAGGAGGCCGATGATCAGAAGCTTACGCCCGGATCGTTCCGAATTTCACATCGCCTATGGCAATATACCGGTCGATTGTTATTGACCAACTATTCAATAAAGACTAGCCTTAGCTACAACCTGAATACGAGGAGTCTCCTTTGGCCCGACCCCGCGAATTCGATTACGAGCACGTCCTGGATAAAGCCGTGGAGACCTTTTGGTCGAAAGGTTACGAAGCCACCTCGATCCAGGACCTGGTCGATGCCACCGGACTGCATCGAGGCAGCCTCTACGCGGCCTTCGGCAACAAGCAGGCGCTGTTCCTGGAAGTTCTGGACCGCTACAACCATGTGGTGGTCCAGCGCCTGCTGGAATTGCTCGACAGCGAACCTTCAGGCAAGTCCGCGATCCGTTTTTTCTTCGCCACCGTGATCGAGCACATCCTCACGGCCGGTCCCCTGCGCGGGTGCCTAGTGACCAACTCCGCGGTGGAACGTGGCTTGTCCTGCCCGGACACGGCGGCCAAGGTGGGCGGTTGCCTGGAGCGGCTCGAACAAGGCTTTCGGCGCACGTTGGAACGGATGCGGAAGGCGGGCGAACTGCGGGAGGAGGCGGATATCCGAGCGCTGTCCCGCTATCTGACCAGCGTTTTGCAAGGACTCCTGGTTATCGGCAAAGTGCGGCCGGAACGGGAAGTCCTGGCCGACATCGTCGCCGTCGGCCTCTCCGTGCTCGACTGATTTTTTCGGCCTATTTTTGACTGATCGTTCATCAATATACCGAGGAGGAAATCGGCAATCAGCAACCCTAGATTTCGATAATCTTTTTTTCCAACTTCAGTTCAAGGAGAACGACATGTCCGAAGTCAAATTCATGGTGATTTATCCAACGCCCGCCGATATCGCTGCTTTCGAGAAGCGCTATCAAGAGGAGCATGTTCCCATGGCCGTGGAAAAGCTCGGCGGAAAAACCAAGTTCATCGCCACCCGGGTACTGGGATCACCCCAGGGCGCAGCGCCCTTCTACCGTATTGCCGAGGTGTTCTTTCCGTCCATGGCGGCGCTGGAAGCCTGCGCGCAGTCGGAAGGCGGCAAGGAAACACTCGCCCATGCCGTCGACATCTCGACCGGCGGCGCGCCGATCTTTCTGATTGCAGAGAGTGAGACCTTCCACTTCGATGCCCCGTAAAACCCGGTCAGGGCGCCGA
>NZ_JBDIVO010000109.1:0-12914 GCF_039794385.1 Methylocaldum sp.
CCGGCTGTTTCGCATCACGAGGCGGGAAAAAATTTGCTGGCTAAAGCGTTTTTCACCGTAGTTTAGCGGTAAGAATCGGGAAATTCGTAGGTCGGCAATCCTTTGCCGACACATTGGGTCGGCGAGGAGCTTTGTCGGAAGGGTCGCGACTAAAGCGACCGTTTGCGATTGGGAAGGGATTGGCGACCTACCGCACTCAGGGCTTCCCGATCCGCCAAGCCGATCGGCACATCGCCCCATTACCCGCCTTTGACACGCATCGAGCGGCTTCGTATCACGAGGCAGGCAAAAATGTTGACGGCCAACGGCAGGTCTTGCTCAGTCCAAACCCAGAAACGGATAAGTCCGCAATTGCTCGCGCGTCCACAGCGAAAGCCCGCCTCGCTGTATGGAAACGCGAAAACTTTGCGGTCAGAACGCGAAAACTCCATTTTTGATTTTCTCATATCTTGAGAAGTTGCCTTCACAGGGTGAAGCGTTAAATTCCCCTAAAACGTCCTCACCGCTCCCCGTAACGGCCCGTAACGTCGCTTAATTTGAGACTGGTTCACGCCAAAAAAGGGCCAGACGGTGCGTGCCTGGCCCAAGCTTAAACCGGTGCGAGCCTACGCACTGCACACCGGTTTCCCGTCCTCTCTTAAGAGCTGTTACTTGTCGCTGGCTAGGCCGCCGCGAGAAAACTAAAGCGCCGACTTCTCCCGTTACGGGACAGCAATTTCAATTGTGTCGAGTTCGTCGCCCTTGGCCAGATCCGTCGTGGTTCGGTTCCGCTCGACGCCGGCACGCAACCGGCCGGCGAGACTCCCGGCGCTGGGCGCCGGCTTGACCTCCTCCCACTCGCCCCCGTAAATCTCCTTCACTTCGGCCAACGTGGGCCGGTAACCCAGGGCGAACACATTTTTATGCGTCTCGCTGAGGGCCTTCAAATCCGGCTTGTTATTGACGCGGCGCCACACGCGCGGCACGGCCGCGCCGGGGTAATTCCAATCGGTCAGCCACGTCGCGACGGTCTGGGAAAAGGACTGATTGATGAGGTCCGCGTCGGCCTTGATCAGATCCTCCAGGACGTCCATCAGGTTGTCGCCCTTGTACTGCCCGCCGTGGCCCTCGGTACTGAAACTTTGGCCCAGGATGATCTTGGCGATGGTCGCGTTCATCCGGTCCCAGAAGGCCACATAGTCGGCGCCGGACGTCCTGGTCGCTTCCAGGAGTTCGATCATCATGCCCTCGGGGATGGTGATGCCGCTGTCCTGGTGTATGGCGCGGACCGCGGCCAAGAGCTTTTTCTTATCGTCCGGATTGGCACCCGACGGGTATTTCCCGACCGCGGTCGGCATGCCGAACTTTTCCAGATAGACCAGCCAAAATTTCGTAACGTTACGCTTAAACCACACTGGCCAATACAGCCAGTGCGCGAGCCCGCGGCCATAGGGCTCGTCGTCGTCCGTCGCCCCGGTGGCGAACGCCCAGAACTTCCGCGGCGGCAGCGGTTCCCCACGCGGCTGGCGCGTGGTTAAGAGCTTCAGCGATCCGTCCGGCCCAAAGGCGAACCGGCGCCGATTTTTCACCTTCAAGGCGTCCAGCATGATGGTCGAACCGTCGGTCGCCCACAGGCATTCGGCGACGCCGTAGCCGTAGAAGACGCCCATCAGCATCTTCTGCGTGGCTTTGTCCCAGGCCACATGGTTGAGCACGTCCTCCACCAGCGCCGCGGCTTTCTTGTCCGCGCGCGACGAGCCGCCCGGCTCGACGTACCATTCCTTGGAAATCAGCCCGAGCTGGCGCTGATCGAAACAGAGTTTCACCTGATCGTCGGAATAGAGTTGCTCGTAGAGTTCGAGAGTCCCGCCGCCTTTCGCCATCAGCACCGGATCGCTGTTCGGCAACAGGTCCAGGTTGTCCACGTAGCCGCGGGCGATGTCGCGCCCGTCTTCAGTCGTGGCGATTTCTTCGAGTAGGGGCGGGCCGCTGTCCGCCTGGGCTAAATTCACCGGGAAGGACCGGCTGGAAAATCGATCAAAAAAGCCCATAACGCCCACCTCTTTAAAAGCCAAGAATTTCACACACCCTTGTCGAACCAGAAAACCACGGAAAGGCTTTCCCCATCTTCAAAAGCGCCTTGCTTCGCGGCTGTTGACCTTGTTCACCTCGGCCACGATGTTGCCGCCCTTGACGTCGACGGTCACCGCGACGTTAACCTCTTTGCTCAAAACGGCGTCCAGCGCATCCGAGATCGGCTTGGCGATTGCGCTATCGATCCAATCCATGATTGGCGTGTCTTGAAACGCCCGATTGAGGCCGTAGCCCGCCCCAAAGCCCGCCCCTGCCGAAGTGAGAGCCGCGGCAGTGGTCGCTGTCAGTGCTCCGGCACCGAACATCGGCAGAGTGGACAAGGATTGGCCGCCGAGCATCCCCAGCATGGGCGCTTGCCCCAAACCCCAGCGCAGTGCGGCTAGGCCCAACTGGGGCAGGGCTTTCTTCAGTAGCCACTTGCCGCCAAAGAATCCGGCGGTGAGCATTGCCGCCGCCGTCCCCGGATGCTCTACGGCGGTATCGGCCACCGCCGCCGCCTTGTCCCCGTGCTGCTCGGCGAACTCGGTCGCTTTACTGACGCCCTCGGCGGTCTTCGTGACGGCTTTCTGCGCGGGCTCGCTCAACTCCGCTTTCTCCGCCGCGATTTGCGCCGCCTTGATCTTGCCGAAGTTGCTTTGCTTCATTTCGTCGAGATCGCGGCCGATCGCGTCGTTCCGGGCGGCCTCCTCGCCCGCTTTCATCTCGGCGCCGATCGTATCCGCGTCCTGCATCAGCTGGCGCCAGAACTTGGCGCTTTCCTGATCGGCAAAGCCGGCCTTGGCCAGCTTGAAAGGATCGGTCAAGCCTTTCTTTTTCATGGCGCGGGCCAAATCAAGCATCCCTTCAACGCCGCCCTCGCCGTAGAACTGGCCCTTGGGCGCGTACTTCGTGACATCGATGCCGAACTTCTTAAGTCCTTTGACGTAGTGCGCGGAGGTAATGTGGGACAGCCCCTGCTGGATCAGCGTGGCCACTTGGCTCGGCTCGGTGGCCGGGGCTTGCTTCATGATCGACTGGGTCAAGGCGCCAACAAAGTTGAGCCCCCGCTCGCCCCCAATGCCCACCGCCTGCATGGCGTTGAGATAGACCGGCGCCAGGGCCGCCATGGACTTCGCTTCGAAGCGGCCGGCGTTGCCGTGGTAATAGAGCATGTTGTGCGCCGCGGACATCCGTTCCGGCGCGACCTTGAACTTGTCCTGAATGTCGAAATCCATGTTGGCGATGTCTTCCACCGTGGCCCTCATGACCGTGGCGGCGCGGCTCGCTTCCTCGATGGAGGCCCGGATTTGCTCGAACTTCATGCCGGCTCGGGCATAGGCTTTCTCGCCCTGGAGGATGTCCGACGGCAATTGCAAGTTCGGCAGGCTCGCCTCCAATGCCTTTTGCCGCATTTCCGCCGCTTGCGGTACAGTCATGCCGGCGTTCTGCTTCATTTCTAGGATGCCCCGCTCGAAGTCGAGGCTGGTGCGGAACGTCTCGCGAACCACACTCAAGCTGGCGATAGTCGCCGCCAGCTTGGCCAGGGTGGAAAAGCCCGAGTTGAGCTGATTCGTTTCGGCGCCCAGCCGGCGAATCTGCGCCCGCATGTTGCCGAACGTCCGATCGCCGGCCGAGCCGAACCGGCGCACGCTGGCGGCGGTCTGGTTAAGCCCCCGGCTGGCGTCGTCGCGGTACTTGATGATTAGCTTGGTTTCAAGATCCCTTCTCATGCGGGATGCCTTTTCGTTTCCGGATGCTTACGTAGCGTTTCGTCCCGCCTTCGGCCCTTGGGGCGGGCTGCTCGGCCAGCCCCAAGGCCAGGAAAGCGAGCCATTCGCCGCGGGTCAGCTCGACGGCGGGGCGGCCAAAGTAACAATAAGCCTTTTCAGCGTGTCGAAACTTAAATCGTTCAAAGTCGCTGTCTCGGGCGTTTTTTTTACCGCCTCCAGGAGTTTCTGGAATTCGGCCTCGCCGAGATTCCCCTCGGATGGCGCATAGGTCTTTTCGTGCTCCAGGTAGGCCGCGACTAGGGCGCTTTTCTGGGAGCGTGTCAAAGCCTTCCGCAAAGCTTCGGCCGTCTGGAACAGCCGCTCGCCGGTGTCGGGATCGACCACGGCGCGGGCCAGAAACTGCGAGGTTTGCTCGTGCTCGAAAAGCTCGGCGCTCGACACCGACACCTCGATCTTCCGGGCTTTCATCGCTTCTTCGGCGGCGACGCCGGCTTCGAGATAGTCCTGATCGGTCAAGAGCCTCAGGCCGACGATAACGTCATCCGCGAGATTCACCCGGCGGATCGCCGAACGGCCGGCCTTGAGGCGGGTTAGAAGATCGGTCATGAAAGTCTCCTGTCGTTTACCGTGATTTCTACGTGTAGACGGACTTCGGGTTGAACCGCCTGGACAAACCGCTCGCAGATCGCCAAGAGGTTCGGCTGCTCCGCCGTCAATCGCATCCGGGCCGCCAATCGGTCGGCGTGCGCCATGAGCGCCCGCGTCGCGATGGGTGTAGGTTCGGCGGCCAAGCGCTGGAGGGTGCGGCTGCCGGGGGACAGCACCGTATGGCGCCGGGCGGATTGGATCAGCTTCAGTGTTTCGTTCTTCATAATCAGGCTCGATGAATGATGGATGACGGGTGAACACCCAAAAGGCTTGCGAAATGGCGCGGGACCGTCATCGGTTCCCGGCGGGCCATATTAGTCCCTCAGCCCTTCCCCTATGGCTCGCCTCTCTCGGCGGAAGGACGGGACCCAGTTACAATTTGACGCCGGCCGCCCGGAGTTCGGCCTCGACGTCAACACGCGCCTGAGCAAAGCCGTCGCGATCGGCTTGGGCGCTGTAGAACGAGCGGTAGCCGTAGCGGTCCGGCTTTTCGGGGAACGCCTTCGCGCGAAGGCAAGGTAGCGTCAGATCAGGCACGGAGGGCATCATCAACGCCAGATCCGCGCCCGAAAGGAGCCAATCGAAGGCGATGACCCGCCGGTACGCCCGAATCAAGCCATCGCCCGCGTCCCGGTAGGCTTTAGCGGCGTCTTCCGCCGCGCCGCGAAGATAATCGAGCTCCTTGGTGCGAAGCGCCGTCTTCGCCTGCTTGAGCCGGTCCTCGGCGGCTGGCAGCCGTTGCCGCAAGACCTCCACGGCGGCGGCCCGATCGGCCCGTTCGGTGGCTTCTCGCTGTGCGGCCGGTTCGAGCGCCGCGATTTGATCGTCCAACGCCCGGACCTCCTCATCGGCGGCTTCGCCCAGCACCACGCCGGCCGCCGCAGTCTTGCGCCGCTCACGGAGTGCGTTAAGGTCCGCCGTGGCTTGTTCGCCGTCGGGCGCCGAGAGTTCGGCGATTTTCGCCTGGAGCGCGTCGACCTCCTGCTGCGCTGTATCGACGGCGGCCCTGGCCTTTTGGATCTCTTTCTGAGTCGTACCGTGGTACGTCCTGGCTAGCTCGATTTCGAGATTTTGCAGCCGGCCGAGCTCGGCGTTCGCTTGAGTCCGGCGGGCATAGGCGTCGTCCGTCGCCTTAAGCACCTGTTTGAGTTCCTCTTCGAGCGCCGCTATTCGGCCGGCGAATTGTTCTTCATTATGCAGACCCTTCAGGCTCTGAAGCCTTAAGTCGATCTCGGTTGCCTTCCGCTTGAACGCCTCCTCCTGTTCCACCAGGGAATCATGTTCGGCTTGAAGGGCGGCAATGCGGTCTTGGAGTTCTTCGCGTGTCATGGGTCGGTTACCTTTTTTGTGGCAGTTGAGAAGTCGGAGTTTTTGATTGGGTCGGGCGGGTTCTGGTGGTCGTGAGCCAGTGCGGCCGGGTTATCGGATTCTTGGCGAAGACGGGCGGCATTAAGATCCGCTTTGAGAGCGGCTACTTGAATCTTGCTAATCGCTCTCTCGGTGAGCCGATACTTCAGCGCCAGCTCGCGAACGCTCATTCCTTGAGCCCGGTCTTTCAGGACGGCCCGATTGCGGGCTTCCCGAATCAGCTTGTCAAACTGCGGAATATCGAAATGCGGCAGACCGCCGAATCCGGTGGACAAGGCGCAGGCGTTCTCGAAACCTACCAGTTCGGCCAAAGGATGATCCGGTTTCATGCGCTTGGGCACATAGAGCCGGACCCCGCCATACGCCCGTGCGATCTTTACGGCGTTTTCGGGGCCGACCAGGAAAGCGATTTCCTGAAGCACGCGCGGCAGCTGTTCAACATCGAGCACCACTTCGGACTGAAGCTCGACTTCGACTTTCTGAAAGCAGGTGGGACAAAACAAAAGCGTTCTCCGCCGTGGCTCTTTCGGGATGAAATTGTTCCCCTGAAAGGTGGGCGGATTAAGGGAGAAGGGGTTCGGGGGCGGGGGATTCGTCGGCCGCCGGAATACGGTTTTGCCGTGGATGGCAGCTCCCGATAGGCTCAGAGCGGGATGACATCAGCGACCACTTCGCTGACTTTGGTCTTGCCGTCCGGAATACAAGAATAACTCAATGAGGCCGCCTGCTTCCTGGCGCCGGCCTCGGTCTTGAAGCGCTTCCTGCCTATTTTAGTGGTCTCCGTCCCCGCGACGAAATCACGTTGAGTAATTCTGACCGCATACATTGGAACGCCCCTTACTCGAAAACAGGTCTAAATCGGCTGCTCATCAGGCCCAAGGCGCCGCCCTTGGGCGACCGGGGCTAGGCCCCGGTTTCGCTTGTTTCTCCGCTCCTCGGCCTATTCAGTATGCTCGGCCGGGGCTCTGGCGTTATTAAGCTTGGTTTCCAGCTCCCCGCCCAATTCCGCCATCATGTCCAGCATGTGAGCCACGAACTCCAGTAGATCGGCCATCGGGGACGGCCCGCCACATTGTTCTAATGCGTCTTCGAGGACTCGCGAGGCGCCGGCTGTCAAGCTTCGAAGCTTCTGCACTTCCCAACGCGTTTCTCTTGTTAGGTCGCTGTAGTACGCCTTGATTTGTTCGCTCATAGTCCCGCCCTCCGGATCTCTTCGGTCAAGCGGGTGGTCGCTTCGTCCAGCCGCGCCAGAAGCGCGACCGATTTTTCGTGCGTCACGTTTACCAGGTCGGCAATCCGATCCTTCAATTCCAGATCCTCGATGGTTTTATCCTGGTTATGAAGGATCAGCGCGCCGGCCGCCCAAGAGAGCGAGCGAATCTGCATGAGGTCCAATTGCGCCTCGTCGATGAGTTCACACAGGCGGCGTACCGTGAGCCCCGTCCCCAAGTCTTTATTGATATCGTGAGTCATAATTCTGCCTACTTTTTTCGTTGGTCCATCGCTTTCAGCGCCTCGATGACGCTGCCGGCCGCTTTGACCGACAGGAAGCGCGGGTGCGATACATGGAAGAAGCGTTCTAGCCAGTGCGAAAAACCTTGGTCGGTGTCGTGGTCAAACGCCTTTGGTCTCAGATCGCCAATGAAATCTAGCTGCTTTTGCGTGGCGTAGCCGGGGCGCTGACCGAAGTTGACACGGTTCGGTTTCCGCGGCGTCCGATACCCAAGCGCCTCGAACCATTCCAGAACCTTTTCAAACCCTGTCTGGTCGAGATCCTTCGCAGAGCGCACGCCAGCCACTCGAAATAGGGTGTCCCGGTATTCGTCCTCACCGAAGCCGGCTTGCTGTTTGAGCACGTGGAGAACGGCGATTTGCCTCTTGGTGATCGGCATCGTTTTTTTTCCGATGGATTGATCGGCATCAAGCGCCACACAGCCGCGCCCACGCCCGTCGCCCTCGCCAGAGTCCGAATTCCCCGAAAACGTGGCTGTAACACCTGTTATAAACCGTTTTACCCGCCCTTCCGGGTAGAGGCCAGGATCACAATTGCGCCTTGGCATGGCCTAAACCCTCAGCACGTGGTCGGCCGACACTTTCAAGGCGCCGTCCAAATAGGCTTCGCGCATGGCGCCCACGGCGTAGATGCCGACCAGTTGAGGCGTCTGCGCCTGCTCGGTTAAGACCTCAACCGCGCCGGGCGCGAAAACCTCATCCAGGGCGGCGCCGACCTTGCGGAAGCGCCAGGCGAGATACTCCGGCAGGGTCGCGGCTAGTCGTCCGAGATCTACCAAGTGGGCTCGCTCGGCGAACTCCCGGATATCCGGGTTCCCCTCGATCTCCCAACGGAGCCCCCAGGACCGTCCGCCGGCATCCTTGCCGCCAGTGCCCACCAACAGAATGCCGATCTCGCGGAAGATCAGGCCGGAATCCCAGAGGCGCTTAAGCGCAACGAACAACTCGGTACGAAGATCGTGCGCCTCATCGATCACCAGGAGAGGGTGTTCGCCGCGCTCCATTGCCGTGGTCAATAGCCGCTTGGCCAACCGGTCGCGCTGGAGGACCGATCGCGGGATGCGCATGCCGCCCCCGAGCTGATCGACGATCGCCAGGGTCAGCATGTCGCCGTGCATGGCCCGGCGGTCCAGACGGTCGGGCATGATGATTTCTGCCTTGCCGCTGGCGATCATTTCGCCCAGCACATGGCGCAGCAACGTCGATTTACCCGCGCCGTAGTCGCCGGTGAGCACCATCATGCCCCGGTTCTCTGCGGTCCGCTGGATCAGGTGCTTGACGTATTCCAAGTGGTTGTTCAGCCAGATCTCCCGGTGATCGGCCAGGTCGAAAAACGGATCGTCGGACAGGCTGAAATGCCGGAGATGTTCCGGTTCCAAGGTTGCTTTAGTTTTATTCATCATGGCAGTAGAATCTCCCCGCTGAGTTGTTCGCGGCAATTGATTGATACTCGGCACGGACCCGCTTGCGCCAATCTTGGGCGGATGGGCGTTGGCGGGTCCACTCTCCGATTGCGGTAACCAGGCGCTTTCGGCATCCATTCCAGCCGTCCTTAACACCTGGTTGATCGCCTGTTTGTACGCATCCCCATTGCGCTTTGGCAGCACACCGTGATTGCAGGTCTGGTTCAGCAGACTCCTGGAGCAGCTGTAACCCTGCTCCGCCATCAACCGCGTGAATTGAACTTGGCCGCCCAATTGCTGGACGTAGGTCTTGAGTCGAAGGGATTGATCGGTCATTGCCTCGCTCCTAGCCGGCCCGCTGAATCGTACGAACTGCGCGTCCCTCGCTCTGATTTCCCGTCCAAGCGGATCTAGCCTTTTCCAGGATGACGTCAAACTCCTCGGCTGTTACCGATTCCTTGCCGCCCAGCCAGTTCAGTACCTGCTGATTCTGCAAGGGCGTCAAACGGTCCAGACCGAGCTTTTCCCGCAGCCGTTTCGGCACTTCAACCGCGCGGATCGGCGGAACCTTGGGGGCGTCCGTGGACACGATGGGCGTGCCGCGCTTCGGGATGAAATGTTGCTTCGGCACTAGATGCCCGGTCGGCTTGGGTTCGAAGCCCCGCAGCCGGGTTGCCTTGTCTTCGCGCTCGTGGGTGTTGCGAACCCGTTGGGCCGGGGTGTCGGCATGGCGCTTGTATTCGTCAGCGCCGAAGACCGGCGCATCGGAATCGAAGCCGTGCTCATTCTTCCGGATCAGCCGGCAGGGGACCATTTCGCCGTCATCGGTCCAGACGTTCAGTTCATCCACCTGCCAGGGGTTATAGTCATAATTGACCTTGCGGCCCTTGAGGGCAGGCGCATAGAGCTGGAACACTCGGCCATCCACCGTGATACGCAAGCGCTCGTCCGGAACCCGCGTGCCGGGGCTGCACGTGGCCAGGGTGTGGCAGTGTTCCCGAGGGGGCAGGATACGCAGCTGCGCTTGGGTGATTTCCATCCATTTGGCGCAACGGGTCCGGCCGTGCCGGGCGTGCTCCTTGGTTGCGTTGAGGTTGATCATGCGGTCGTGCGCCCGGGCGCGCAGATCGTCCAGATCATCGGCCAACTTGAGCAGCAATTCCCACTCGAAACGGCGCTCCCAATAGCCGTGGATCACTTCCACCGCACCGCTGGCCCGGCTGTTGCCGGGGGCGTGGACGTACAGCTCGACGCCGAGCTTTTCCGTCAACGCCTTGACTTCGTGGCTGGTGTTGGCCGCGCCCGGATCGAGCCCCAGCATTTTCGGAACGCCGTGGAACGGGTAGCGATCGCTGTAGGGCTTGATGCTCCAGGCGTCGATCAGGAAGTTCAGCAAATCGGCCGTGTTCTCGCCTGCGGCATAGGTGTAGTCCACGTAGAACATGCCGCTGCAATGGTCCACCAACAGCCAGCGAATCAGGACTTTCCGCACCTCGCGCCAGTAGCCGGGCTTGTTCTTGTAAAACGCCTTTTGCATATCCCGAGGCACCATTTTTTTACTGCCCCGCAAGTCCCACTGGACGCAGACCGAGGCATCCACAAAATGGATGTGGTTCGGGTGTAATGACGCCATTTCGATGGCCGGTCCATCGGCGATCAGTAGGTGGTGACTAAGACCGCGCTCGCGGAGCAATCGATTCAAGGTCTGCGGGCACATATTGCGGAACTCCTCGTAGCCATTAAGGACTAGCTGCTCGATCAGGTCTTCGGTACACGTCAGGCGCTTGCCGGTCTTGGGCCGAGTGCTGGCGATAACCACGCGAACGGCGAATTCCAGCTTTTCCTCATCAATCCCCGGAATACGAATCAGCCCCTTATCCGCTCGGGTCTTGCGGCCGGAGCGCCAGCCGTAAGTCTGCGCCACCTTATAGACGCGGCTCGCTGACCACCCCCAAGGGGGCGCCGTGTACTTCGCGATGACGGCTTTCCTTTGGTTTCCACCCTGCGCTAGCTTGTGGGCGATTTCTAGCCCTACCTCGGGCTTAATATCAGTGTGTGTTCGCGGCATGGCACACCTCAGCTCAGCGCTCTGACGGGAAGATCCCGCTCCAGGCGCTCGGTCACCTTGTCCAATTCGGCACGAGCTTCCATGACATCGCTGTCGCCAACAGCGCCATCCCACAAGTCTGGATACTTATGCATTAGGTCCGTGCGCAGCTTTCGGGCATAAACCTCGAAATACTCGACCAAGTGCACCATCTTGACCCGGACCGTTACACTGGCCTGATCCAGCCGGACAAGCTCCACGGCGCCGACAATGGCTTTGTAATCCCTCTCCAGTTCCTGGATGCGACGCAAGGCGGCGAGTTCGGCCTCGTCGGGCGGCAATTCGGTGCGCTTGAGGTCTTCGAGCGTTGCTCTCAGTTCGGCGAGCTTCGCGTCTTTCTTCGAAATGTCCTCCGCCTTCTCCTCCAGCTGGTGCTTTTGCCTCTGGACGGTCTTCTCCAAGGATTCCTTCTCCTTGGCGTGCTTGGTGGATAATTGGTCGATCAGGTCGAGGATCGCGTCCTTATCGACTGCGTGCGCTTCGACCGCTTCAGCGATGGCTTTCCTGTCATCGTCGGGAAGTTTTCGAATCTGGCGAAAGTCCCGCGTAGTCAAGCCAATCTGCTGTAAAGTCCTATGCGCATCCTCGCCAATAGCCTGTTTGTTCTTCGCCCATTCGTCGAACGTGCTCGCCGATGTCCCACACAGACGGCAGAACCCCTCCCAAGTCCCGGCGTCGAAGACTGCCCCGTCGAACCCAGTAAACGTCTTCCCCTTAAGTAATCGATATTGCTTGGATTCATGGATGCTTTCGAGCAGCGTAAAGACTGCATAATCGGAGAATTTTCGATGCACGTTCGCCATTTGAACGCGGCCGACCAGTTGGTTCAGATCGTCCCTATCCTCGATATACCCGGCCCGGTCGAAATCCTGCTGGGCGGTCGCTAGACTTAACTCCTGAGCCATCGTTGTCTCGCTCTTTGCTGTTTCGAGCCTTTGCCGACGGGCATTCATATCGGCGGCCACGCTCTCAATTAGTGATTCTTGTTCTGTCATTCGATTAACTCCTCGCGTACCTAATGCGTTCGCGGACCAAAATAGGCAGCGCCCCAAAATCTAAGACGTCGGATAATTTTTCCGACCGGCATGACATGCTAAGCAATTGATTTTTAGGCATATTTGAAAAACTCTAAACCCAAAATCTCCGACAAATCGAGAATTTTTGGGATCACGCTCGAATCGTTGAGCGAGTTGAACGTGCTCATGCGCGCAATTCCTCTCCGGCGATGTCCAGGTACTCTTTCTCCAGGCTGTGCACCTGCCGCAACATGTGCCGCTTGTGGCTATGAGCGATCCGCAGCAGCTTTTCGCTGCTAATCCGCCATTGCACCGCCTTGCGTCCGGGGATGGGCACGTCGACAACCCAGCCCAACGTCTTCCAGGTCTGCAAGATCCGGTAAATCGTGGGGAGGGGGATCTGCGTCATTTCTACGATTTGCAGCTCGGTCTTGCCCTTAAAGTCGTCTTCAAACAGGCATTCCAGGACCTTTCCCGATCGGATAAGGGTCTTGTTGCAGGCTTCGGACATTTAAGATTTCTCCTCTTGTAACTTGGAAATTTTTTGCAGGTAGCGATGCACCGAACTCTTGCTAGGCGATCGCTCTAGCCCGAACTTCCGGATGCATAAATCCACGATTTTCTTCAGGCTCTGGTATTCCGTGAGCCCGGTGATAAACGCGAGAATCTCAGGATCACTCTCGATTTTGCTTACCCCTCCTACAGGACTGCGAATCGCGACCGGACACGGCGCCCAGGGCCGACTCAAACCCTCATCATCCCGTGTGATGGAAGCCTTTAATATGCGCTGCTGCACCTCCGTCAGTACCTGGAGCGCCTGTTGGGTTGACAAGGCCGCCAGTTGCGCCGCAATCCGGTCGGCCAATCCCGTTCCGTTACTCATCGGTGGCCTCCTCGAAGACATCCATTTGGGGCGCGGCGCGCCGCTCGACTTCCGCCCGGTGCCACGCCAGCTCCTCTAGCACGCCGGTCAGCGCTGCAACGGTTTCATCCACTGGCGTCTTCCCTTCGTAGTGCCGCAGCAGTACCGATACGGCTTCGGCGAATGAGGCTTGAAGGCTGTTAATGTCACGCCCCG
>NZ_JBDIVO010000110.1:0-12908 GCF_039794385.1 Methylocaldum sp.
CCTGGCTGTTGCAGCCGTTGCCCTTGGGCGGCGGCCAACAGATTCCGGCGGGCCTGGCAGTAACGACCGGAACCCATCTGATGCATACCCTGGTTCCGGTGGTCATCGAAGGGTCCCTCCTGATGGCCTGGCCCACGCGGCGCTGGGTCGAACGCGCGGTGTTGCTGGTATTGGGTGTGCCGACGTCGATATTCATCGTCGGCCTCACCGGCCCTTTTGTATTGCTGGGAACGCTGGAAATCCAGCTTCAGGACATGGCGCAACAGGCCCATGTGGTGCGCAATGAACCCCTGACGTTGACGTGGATGATCTTTAACGAGATGGGTGGACGTTGGATGCTAGCCATAACCGCGGCCATCTTGTGCCTACAAGTACAAAGGGGACTATTCGGCAAAGTTGGGCACTCCACAGCGTGAGCGGCGGGTTTCCCTTTAATTTCCGGTCCATACACGGTCTCTCAAGAAATTTACTCGACTGTATCCTAAGGGCGCGTACTGCTCGCTCGAGTTTGAAGGAAGGGGACATTCGTGAACGACCGGTATCGGTCAAGACGAATGGTCGTTGAGGCCAAATTTCAGACGGTGAGAGCAACCTCTGTTTCTGGCCGTATAGGGCACTTCGGTGGCTATCGGAAATCCATCTGAACTCATGCTTGGCTCTATCGAGGCGGGCGCCGACGCGATTTTCAGTTCATTGCGATGCACCAGGATCGAGGTATTGTTGCCGAAGCCGCCTTTCGGCATGGTGTCCCGGTTGGGAAAGAACCGGTCGTAGGAGGCGAGTTTGAGTTGTTGGGGACTAGAAAGCGGCTTCGATCCAACTGATCTCGTCAGATCATGGCTCGCCAATAGTTTATCAAACCTTGTATATCATCCACATGATGGATAATATGCAAGGATGATTGCTCGCCGTATTCTGCCCATCGTAAGAGAAGCCCTGAGCGACCAGGCCGCCGTCGCCTTGATAGGCCCCCGCCAGGTCGGCAAGACCACCTTGGCCTTGACCCTGGCGCAGGAGCGTCCTTCCGTCTACCTGGATCTGGAGTCACGGGAAGACCGCGCCAAATTGACCGATCCGGAATTATTCCTGCGAAACGTCCGGGACCGCATGGTTGTTCTGGACGAGATCCATCGAATGCCGGATTTGTTCCAGAGCCTGCGCGGACTGATCGATGAGGGACGCCGCAGCGGCTATCGAACCGGGCGCTTCCTGATTCTGGGGTCTGCCTCCCTGAGCTTGCTCCGCCAATCCGGCGAGAGCTTGGCGGGCCGGATCGCTTACGTCAATATGGGGCCATTCGATATTCTGGAAACCTCGGCCGGCAATGGCGAAGACGTCGCTCGGTTATGGGTGCGGGGTGGATTTCCCAACAGCTTTCTCGCGGCGGACGATCGGAAAAGCTTGCGTTGGCGCAGGGATTTCATCCGTTCCTATCTGGAGCGGGAAATTCCGCTATTCGGTCCACGGGTACCGGCGGAGACCCTCGAGCGCCTGTGGACGATGTTGGCCTATGAGCAGGGCGACCTGTTGAATGCCTCGCGCCTTGCCACCTCCCTGATGATCAGCGCGCAAACCGTAACACGCTACATCGATTTACTGGTCGATCTGTTACTGATCCGCCGCCTGCGGCCGTTCCACGCCAATCTCGGCAAACGCCTGGTCAAGTCCCCAAAGGTGTATCTTCGAGACAGCGGCATAGCCCATGCCCTGCTGGGGTTGACGGACTATAACGCGCTCAGTGGCCATCCCGCTGTTGGCGCGAGTTGGGAAGGTTTTGTCATCGAAAATCTGCTCGCGGCTGCACCGGAGCAAACACTGCCAAGCTTTTACCGCACCGCCGTCGGCGCCGAGATCGATCTGCTACTGGAGATGCCGGGCCAAGGCCTGTGGGCTATCGAAATCAAGCGAGGTCTGTCTCCAAAGTTGGAAAAAGGCTTCCAGATCGCCTGCGATGATCTGCGGCCGGATCGACGTATTGTCGTGTATGGAGGTAGCGACCGCTATCCCATCAAGGCGGATGTTGAAGTGATCGGGCTCAGAGCTTTGGTGGAAATGCTCGCGGCACTTTGAGGCTCACGGCCCACGTCCCTGCCAATTTGCGCCGAACGCTCGCTTTCGGCCGAGACTTGCCCAATGGTGCGCGGGTACGTAAGACCGCTCGGAAGCCGCCATCGGGTCCACGTATGGTCGAACCGCAGGGGTTGGCACGAAGCACTCGCTCGGCCTCAAAGGAAGCGGACGCTCATGAATAAGCGGTATTGAGCGAGCCGAATGGCTGCTTCGGCCGAACTGCCGCCGGACAGATATATAGCGCGCCCAATGATTGCTTAACGGCCATTTCTACCGTTCGCGTTTGAGCATCAGCCAGCTAGAATGTCGACTTCACGAAGCCCTGTTCGAATTGTAAATTTGGTCAAGGGCGGACCTCAACGATCCAAATCTGAGTGACAGTTGTAAAAGGCATACCTGCCTTTCAAGTTGCCCTTAATCTGTCGCCCCCCCGTGAAACCTCGTTCTGCACTTTCGCGTGCTAAACTCAAATCGCTGACTCCATCGTTACACGGATGATACGGTCGATTTTGGCGTCGACGTTTTCCGCTTCCGCCCTGATGGATGGATGTGATCATGCCCCTCACCATGGAAGCTCTTCATGCTCCTGACCCTCACCAACACCCAGTCGCCCGCAACGGATCTGGGATTTCTGCTGCATAAGCATCCGGACAGGGTGCAGACGTTTTCCCTCAGCTTCGGCGAGGCCCACGTGTTTTATCCAGAGGCATCACCCGACCGCTGCACCGCGTGCTTGTTGGTGGCGGTCGATCCGGTGGGGCTGGTGCGGGGCAAGACGCAGGCAAGCCGCGGGCTGCTGGACCAATACGTCAACGATCGCCCCTATACCGCTTCTTCATTCCTGTCGGTGGCCATCGGCGAGGTGTATTCCTCGGCCTTGCAGGGCCGCTGCAATGCCCGGCCGAACCTGGTGGAGCAACGGTTATCGCTGAATGTAAAGCTGCCTGCCGTATCGGTCCGGGGAGAAACCGGATTGATTCACGCTCTATTCGAGCCGCTCGGCTATGAGGCGGAAGCGACCCGATTGCCCCTCGACGAACATTTCCCGGAGTGGGGGGACAGTCCTTATGTGGCGCTGACCCTTGCCGCCTGCACGACCGTCAAGAACGTCCTGTCGCATTTGTATGTGCTGCTGCCGGTCCTGGACGACACGAAGCATTACTGGGTCGGTCAGGATGAGCTGGAAAAACTGCTGCGCCATGGTGCAAGCTGGCTGGCCACGCACCCGGAGAAGGAACTGATCGCCCGCCGCTATCTGCGTCACCAGCGCAGCCTGGCTCTGGAAGCCCTTTCCCGACTCGATGTGCCCGAAGAGGACGACGGCATCGAACCGAATGGTCCGGTCACGGAGGTTGGAAATATGGCGGTGAACGATATGGCCTTCATCACTTCGGAAGAGGCGGCGGTCGAGTCCCCCCTGTCCCTCAATGAGGCTCGTATTCGCGCCGTGTTGGAGGTTCTGCATGCTGCCGAAGCAGAGTCCGTGGTCGATTTGGGATGTGGCGAGGCGAAGTTGCTATCCCGGTTGTTGAAGGACAGTCGCATCGGCCGACTGGTCGGCCTCGACGTGTCGATCCGCGCGTTGGAAATCGCCGCGAAGCGTCTGAACCTGGACCGGTTGCCGCCGCGGGTACGGGATCGGATTACGCTGCTTCACGGCGGGCTGACTTACCGAGATGCGCGCATCGAAGGGTTCGATGCCGCCTTGGCCATCGAAGTGATCGAGCACTTGGACTTGGGGCGTCTGGCAGCTTTCGAGAAAGTGCTGTTCGGCTGTGCCCGGCCGCGCATCGCCATCGTGACCACGCCTAACGTGGAATACAACATCCGCTACGAAACCCTCCCGGCGGGACGATTGCGCCATCACGACCATCGGTTCGAGTGGACGCGGACGGAGTTCCAGTCCTGGGGCCGGCGCGTGGCCGACCATCATGGCTATCAAGTGCGTTTCCAACCTATCGGCGAGATCGACCCCGAGTTGGGTGCACCGACGCAAATGGCTGTGTTCGAGCGGGAGGCGGCATGAAGATCACGCTTCCCGAATTGTCCCTGGTGGTGTTGATCGGTCCAAGCGGATCCGGCAAATCCACCTTCGCCCGGAAGCATTTTCTGTCCACCGAGGTGATTTCATCGGATTACTGCCGGGGTTTGGTGGCCGACGATGAAAACGACCAGTCGGCGACCGGCGATGCCTTCGACATCCTTCATTACGTGGTCGGCAAACGCCTGAAAAGGGGACGTCTCGCGGTCGTGGACGCCACCAACGTCCGGGCCGAGGATCGCAAGCCTCTGGTGGTGCTCGCTAGGGAATACCACTGCTTGCCCGTGGCCATCGTCATGGCCATGCAGGAGCATGTCTGCCATGAGCGCAACGCCGAACGGCCGGACCGGTCGTTCGGTCCCCACGTCGTCCGCAATCAGGCCGCCGCCCTGAACCGCTCGCTGCGCGGATTGGAACGGGAAGGCTTCCGCTACGTGTACCGGCTGCGCACTCCGGAAGAGGCCGACAGCGTGGAGATTCACCGTCAACCCCTGTGGAACAACCGCAAGACCGAGACGGGACCGTTCGACATCATCGGCGACGTGCATGGCTGTTACGACGAACTGGTGCAGCTGCTCACCCGCTTGGGTTACGAAGTGCGCCGCGACGGCGACAATATCGCCGTATTTCATCCGCAAGGACGCAAGCTGGTTTTTGTCGGAGATCTGGTGGATCGCGGCCCCAACATCCCCGACGTATTGCGGTTGGCGATGGGGGCGGTGGAAAACGGCAACGGCTACTGCGTAGTCGGCAATCACGACTTGAAGCTGGCCAGGGCGTTGCGCGGCCGTCAGGTCCAGAAGACCCATGGCCTGGCTGAATCGCTGGCACAACTGGAAAGCGAAACTCCGGAATTCCGGGACACGGTCGCAAAATTCCTGGACGGCCTGGTCAGCCATTACGTATTTGACGGGGGCAAGCTGGCGGTTGCCCACGCCGGTCTTCCCGAAACCATGCACGGCCGTGGGTCCGGCAAGGTTCGCGAGTTCGCCCTGTACGGCGAGACCACCGGCGAAACCGACGAATATGGACTACCCGTCCGTTACAACTGGGCAGCCGATTACCGCGGACGTGCCGCCGTGGTGTACGGGCATACACCGGTACCGCGCGCCGAATGGTTCAACAACACCTTGTGCCTGGACACCGGGTGCGTGTTCGGCGGCGAACTGACGGCCCTGCGCTGGCCGGAAAAGGAACTGGTCGCCGCGCCGGCGATGGCCACCTACTACGAACCGGTTCGCCCGCTGCTTTCGGCTCAGACCGAAACACTTTCACTGCAACAGGCGGCTGACGATTTGCTCGATTACGCCGACGTGTCCGGCAAACGCATTCTCCATCCGCGGTTAGGACATACCGTTACGACTCGCCCCGAAAACGCCGCGGCGGCGTTGGAAGTCATGACCCGCTTCGCGGCGGACCCACGTTGGCTGGTCTATCTGCCGCCCACCATGTCTCCCTCGGAGACCAGCGAACTCGACGGCTTCCTGGAACATCCGCGCGAGGCATTGGACTATTATCGTAAGGCCGGTGTCGGTTCCGTCGTGTGCGAGGAGAAGCACATGGGTTCCCGTGCTGTCGTCGCGATTGCCCGGGATGAAGCGGCGGTCTTGCGCCGTTTCGGAGTGGCCGGCGAAGGCCGGGGTATCGTTTACACCCGCACCGGGCGGCGCTTCTTCAACGAGCCCGACTTGGAAAAGAGGGTACTCGATCGTCTGGGCGAAGCCTTGAGCGCTGCAGGATTCTGGGAAGAGTTCCAGACCGACTGGTTCATTCTCGATTGCGAACTGATGCCGTGGTCGCTCAAAGCCAAGGAATTGCTGACCCGGCAATACGGTGCCGTAGGGGCCGCCAGTAAGGCGATGTTGCGTCCGGCCCAGGAATGGATCGCCGCCGCCGAAACGCGGGGCCTCGACATTTCGGCGTTACGAGACCGCTATACCGAACGAGCCCGCGATGCCCAGCGTTTCGTCGATGCCTACCGGCGCTGCTGCTGGCATGCCCATTCGCTGGACGACATTCGCCTCGCGCCCTTCCATCTGCTCGCCTCCGAAGGCAAAGTACACGCCGACCGCACCCATGTCTGGCACATGGAAACTTTACATCGCCTCTCCCGGCATGGCGACGGCTTCCTGCTCGCCACGCCGTTCCGGATCATCGATCTGAGCGACGACGCTGCCCGTGCAGGTCTGGAGGACTGGTGGCTCGGACTCACCGATGAAGGGGGCGAAGGCATCGTCGTCAAACCGGTGGACTTCATACCGAAGCTTTCCGGCAAACCGGTTCAGCCGGCACTGAAATGCCGCGGCCGGGATTACCTGCGCATTATCTATGGTCCGGAATATACCCAACCGGCCAATCTCCAGCGGCTACGCAGACGCGCCCTGTCCGGCAAACGGGCGCTGGCCGTCCGGGAGTTTGCATTGGGGCTGGAGGCTTTAGAACGCTTCGTCGCAGGAGAGCCGCTAAGGCGGGTACACGAATGCGTGTTCGGCGTGCTGGCGCTGGAGTCGGAACCGGTCGATCCGAGGCTTTAACTGGATCCCGTTGACTCTCGCGAAGGCTTTTTAGCGATTCTTCAAATGTGGCACCGAAAAGAATTTCAATGTGGGGACAGATGTTGTGCGACCACAAGTTGCCGATAACCAGTCATTCCTGAAAACGCGCTTCGCTCACCGCAAAAGGTACACTGGCGGACCGGCATCAATCAGAACGCTTCGCGCGCAACTTGGCCTTCACTTTGGCTGAGACGTCTTCCGACACGCTGGAACGCCCGTCGGAGTGCCGCTCCTGACCTGTTGCAACAGGCTTGCCGGGCTCTTGAGCCCTAAAACCCGCTCAAGCGCATCCTTGACGAATTCCGACTTGGTGACGCCGAGGCGCCGGACTTCCTGATCCAGCCGCGCCTCCAACGCCGGATCGAGTCTGACCGAAATAGGCATAGGCTTCACCCATCTTGAAAATACAATCACACCTTACCGACCAATAGGATGTTCGACAAAACAAACGGTAAAGAGCCAAAAGGTCCGGAAAAGAAGGGAAAAAGGTACCGGACAGGGCTTGAATGGAAAGGGTACCCGTCCTCCAACAAATGGAATTGGAATATGGAAACGCCTGTAGCCAAACCGCCCACGAATCGATGAACGGTTTCCGTTTGAATCCACCGGATAATGCTTGCACCATCGGCGCAACACCATCGATACGGGCCGCCGATGCGACAGCTTCCCTACCAGACACTGCTTCCGATCCTGGCGCTCAGCCTGACGTTAACCGGCTGTGCCGGACACACGAAGCGTCTGTCCGGGCCGCCTGCAAGACCGGTAGCGAATCGTTCTGACGCCCAAGCGAATCCGGTAGCCTCCGGGAACCGTCCGGTGAAGACCCTCGAACCGATCCGGGTCCAAACCGGGCGCTACTCGGTGGTGACGGCGAGGCCCAGCGCGGAACAGATCGATCCGCTTCTCATGGTCATCGATGTCCGCCTCCCGCGGGACATTTTTACGGTCAGGGACGCGGCGGAGTATCTGTTGCGGCATTCCGGGTATCGGCTTGCCGATCCCGATGAACACGGCCCAAAGGTGCAGGTGCTGCTGAATCAGACGGTTCCCGATGTCCAGCGCCATCTCGGACCGCTCACCGTGCAGGACGCCTTGCGGGTCCTCGGTGGGCCGGCCTTTCGCCTCCAGGTGGATCCGGTCCACCGGGTCGTCAGCTACGAACTCCTCCCGAACGATGAGACGGGAGGTCTCTGATGAACGCATCACTGAAGGGCCGGGTCCCCATCTCAGCGTGGATCGTATGGGTCGGAACGGCGATGCTAGCGGTCGCCCGCGGCCAAAAACCCGAGGAGCCCACCCGTCCGGTGCTCGATGGCGAAATGGACGCCCCGGTGACGGCGGAAATCCGCGCGATCATAGAAGCAAGCCCGATCCAGGCCGAAATTTGCGATCTTCACATTTGGCGCGTCGGCAAAGGCAAGTTCGCTTGCATCGGCAACCTGGCCATGGAAGAGGATATTCACCCGGAGTACTTCAGAGGGCTATTACGCGTTCACCAGGAGCTGGTTCATGTCACGGTCGAGGCCAGCAGTGACTCCTGGCCCAGGCTACTCAAGAATGCAGAGGCCCTCCTCGGCGGAGTCATCCGAGGATGACATCCGCCTTGACGCCGGCCAGTAGCCGCAACATAGATCCATGAGCTTGCGGCCCAGATAAGTTATGTTATATAGTCACATCATTGATCTGGGCAGGACGTGATCGATCCATGATGTCAACCCCTGTTTCGCCGCCCATGGAACTGTTTCATCCTCCCATACCTACCACGCTGGCTGTCGCAACCGGGCCATCCCCGCCGAACAGCTGCGTGGAAAGCGGCGATCGTTTCAGCTGTTGACGCAAACAAGCCCTTAAGTCCCGGAACCAACGGAGTAACGTGCGCCTCATTTCCAAATAATGTAACGCTATAACATTTTATATGACTCTTCAGTCGTCGATGCGTACAGCCAACTCGGATCACTTGCCGCGCAAACCGCTCGTTACCGTATCGTCGGGTTTCGCTCGACCTGGCAAGACAACCCTGCTCAATCACCTTCTGTCCAATCGGGAAAAGCGCCTGGTGGCGGTGATCGTCAACGACCGACGCGAGGTCGGACGACTGCCGCACGAGAGGCGCTTCGGCTACCCGGCGATCGACAAATTCGCCCGGAGCGAATTCGGGGGCATGGAGGCCCGCAGAATGAAACACAAGAATGCGTGTGATCGGTCCGCAGGTATCGCAGGACCGTTGCCCACCGACGCGGCATTCACCTTTCGCGGCGAGGACGGCGCAAGCCTCTCCGCCATGGCGCGATCCGCTACGCTGGTCACGGTGGCTGACGTCGGCTCCGAGGTCTGGCGAGCCTGCGAAGACCGTTTCCCGGCGTGGCCTCAGGACGAGGCGGACGCGTGAACGACTGGGTCACCGCAATCTATGCCTTGGCCGCGGGACTAACGGTCAGCCTGGTCTCGTTCAGCGGGTTGTTCGTCCTGTGGATAAAGCCGGAACGGCTGGCGGCCATAGTGCCCAATCTGGTCTCCCTGGCGGTGGGCGTATTGCTGGGCGATGCCTTCATCCATCTGATTCCCGATGCGGCCGCGCGCCACGGCTCGGTGTCGACGGTCTGCATGACCGCCCTCGTCGGCGTATTCGTCTTTTTCCTGCTGGAGAAAGCGGTGCGCTGGCGCCATGACCATCGTTTCGCGCTCGATACCGGCTCCGAAGATATTCGGCCCCTGGCCAGAATGAACCTGATCGGCGATGCCATCCACAACTTCGTCGACGGCATCCTGATTGCCGGCAGCTTCCTGGCCGATCCGATCCTCGGCTTCACCACCACCTTCGCCATCGTGGCCCATGAAGTCCCCCAGGAATTAGGCGACGTGGGCGCCTTGGTCTACGGCGGCTACACTCCGCGGCAGGCCGTGCTCTACAACTTTTATTGCTCGCTGACGGTAATGGCTGGCGTCGTTTTCACCCTGGCCCTGGGTCAGGCGGCCGAGTCCTCCCTGATCCTGCTGCTGCCCCTCGCCGCCGGCGGTTTCATCTATATCGCCGGCTCCGACCTGATTCCCGCCCTGCACGAAATTCCCACCCTGCCCGGCCTGGTCGGACAAGCGACCACCTTCGGCCTCGGGATCGGCTTCATGCAAGGCATCGTCGTTTTCGAAAACCTGTTGTTACCCGGATAAGGAGGTTCCATGACCGCATCCGCCCACCGGATCGAACCCGCTCAAAGGGTTTCTTTCGCCGTCCAGTCGAACGATCTGGCCGACCTCGCCCGCATCTACGAGCACGGGGTGAGCCTGTGCCTGATTCACAGGCAACCCGAGGAGCCGCTTCGGAGGTTTGTGATCGAACTCCTGCGAAGCCCGATTGAAATCGAACTGGCCGAAGAAATTCGTTTCGAGCATTTCGATTTCGGCTCGCTGTTGCCGGAGTGCAAGCACATTTCGGGGCATGACGACTGGTGGCGCGATGTCGCCCGCTTGACCGGCGCCTATTGCGACTTGTTCGAATCCGAGCGGGCGGGCCTCCGCCTTCGCACCCTGGCCAGGCCCATGTGTCCGCGCTTCCACGTCGATCATGTGCCCGCTCGTCTGGTCTGCACCTACGGCGGCGTCGGCACCCAGTGGCTGCCGGATGACTGCGTGGACCGGACCAAGCTGGGACCCGGTGCGCAAGGGTTGCCCGACGAGGAGTCCGGGCTGATTCTGGATGAAACCGCGATCCACGCCATGCCGCCCTATGCGGTCGGGCTGATGAAAGGCGGCAAGTGGGAGGGCAACAAGGGCCACGGGCTGGTGCACCGCTCGCCCAAGCCGACGCCGGCGGAACCGCGCCGTCTCCTATTGACCCTGGATCTGCTGTGAGCGCCGAACCATGCTGATCAAATTGGCGGGCGGCGAGATCTACGACCCAACCCAAGGGCTCGCGGGAGAAATCCGCGACTTGTTCGTGCGGGACGGCCTTATCGTCTCCGACCCCGGTCCCGGCGCGCGAGTCGACACGGTTCACGACATCTCCGGACATATCGTCATGGCCGGGGCCATCGACATCCACAGCCACATTGCGGGCGGCAACGTCAACACCGCCCGCGTGCTGCTGCCGGAACAGCACCGCAATGTCATGGCCCGACGGTTCGGCCACCCGTTCAGCACGGCTAAATGGTCGAGCACGGACACCGGCTACCGCTACGCCCGAATGGGCTACACCACCGTGGTCGAACCGGCGGTGTTGCCGGCCAACGCCCTGGATGCCCACTTACAAATGGCGGATATTCCGATCATCGACACGGCCGGCCTGGCCATCCTCGGCAGCGACGATTTCCTGTTGCGGCTGCTGCGCGACAAGGCCAGCCAGGCGCAAGTCGACGATTACGTGGCCTGGACCTTGAACGCCACCCGCTGCCTGGGCCTGAAGGTCATCAACGCCGGCGGGGCCAATGCCTTCAAATGGAATGTGCGGTGTTTTGATCTGGATGATGTGGTGCCGTTCTACGGCGTGAGTTCCCGGCATATCCTGCAAGCCCTGCAGCGTGCGGTGTGCGATCTGGGCATTCCGCATCCCGTCCATGTCCACTGCAACAACCTGGGGATGCCGGGCAACGTGGACACCGCCGTCGCCACCATGGAAGCCGCGCAAGGCTTGCCCATGCACTTGGCGCACATCCAGTTCTACGGCTACGGACAGGAGGGCGCCAAAGGCTTTTCCTCGGGCGCGGCGCGCCTGATGGAAGCCTTCCGCCGCCATCCGAATATCACGATGGACGTCGGCCAGGTACTGTTCGGCCGGACCGTGACGATTTCCGGTGATGTCACCGCTCAATACAGCCGCCGGGACGATGCCAGCCCCGGCAAATGGGTGATGTGGGACGCCGAATGTGACGGTGCGGGCGGCATCGTGCCCTACCGCTACCGGGAAAAAAGCTTCGTCAACACCTTACAGTGGGCCATCGGCCTGGAAATCTTCCTGCTGGCGGAAGATCCCTGGCGGGTGTTCTTCACCACCGATCATCCCAACGGCGCGCCCTTCACCGCCTATCCGGAACTGATCCGCCTGCTCATGGACGCCGACTATCGCCAGTCCTGCATGGCACGGCTTAATCAGGAAGCCTTGGCGCTGACCCTCTTGCCGGAGCTGAAGCGGGAGTTTTCGCTCCCTGAAATCGCGATCATGACCCGCGCCGCCCCGGCCCGTTTGCTGGGACTTGGCGACCGGGGCCATCTCGCCCCCGGCGCCGTCGCCGATATCGCCGTTTATCGGCCGCGGTCCGACCCGCGCGCCATGTTCGACGACGCCGCGCTGGTATTGAAAAACGGGCGCGTGGTGGTGCGGGACGGCGAAGTGGTCGAGCGGGTCCATGGGATGGCTCAGATGGTTCAGCCCGGATACGACCACCGCATCGAGCGCTCCGTCAAAGCTCATTTCGACCGCTTCTACAGCTTGTCCCTCGATCACTTCAAAGTAAACGACGTGGACTTCGCCCTCAAGGATGCGGAACGTTTTCGGGCGGTTCCCGTTTCGAACCGGCCAGCAGCGGTGCAAACATGCCGCTAAACCCCAACACCCCGCTACCCGTCATTGTTCTGACCGGCTTTCTCGGCAGCGGCAAGACCACGCTGCTCAACCGCCTGCTCAGTCAGGCGCCACGCACGGCGGTGCTGATCAACGAGTTCGGCGCCACCCCGGTGGACCAGGTCTTAATCGGGCGCCAGGACATCCCGCTCATGACCCTGTCCGGCGGTTGCTTGTGCTGCCAGGTGCGGGGCGCCTTGGCGCCGGTACTCAGAAACCTCCGGCTGGCTTGGGAAAACCCCAATTCGCCTCGGTTCGACCGGATCGTCATCGAAGCCAGCGGCGTCGCCAGCCCCGAACCCATTTTGGACACGCTGCTGCGGGACCGCTGGCTGGCCTCCCGCTACCATCTGCAAGCGGTGATCGCGACGGTGTCGGTACCGGCAGCCGAGGAACAGTTGGACCGTTTTCCCGAGGCCCGTGCCCAGGTGGCTTGGGCGGATGTCCTGGTGCTCACCCACACCGATCGGGCAAGCAAGAATCACATGACGCACCTGGCGGCCCGGCTGGACGAGCTTGCTCCGGCCACGCCCCGGTTCGTCGCGGTGCGCGGCGCCGTCGATCCGGAAACCGTCCTGGCGGCGGTTGCGCCAGATAATCGCCGACTGCCTCCGGGTCAGGATTTGCCCGATCACGGGTTCCGCAGCGTGTCCCTCTACCTGAGTGCCCCGCTACCCTGGCCGCGCCT
>NZ_JBDIVO010000111.1:0-12804 GCF_039794385.1 Methylocaldum sp.
TAGCCGGTTTCGCCACTTTTTAGGCTGCTTTGTCCTTGCCGATGCTTATTTTCGGCGAGAATCCCTGATTCAAGCCGGGTATGCCGACGCTCTGGATGTGCATGGCGTTGCTGCCTTCCTCATAACGCGGGAGCCGCCCTTCGGTGTGCCACAACCGATAAGCCAGGGCGGCCGTCAAAACCCGGATCGGATAATCGCGCGGAAGGTTTTGCAGATAGGGCTGGATCGTCACGAAGTCGCGCGCGCCGTACTGCGTCATGATCGAGCGCAAACCGCCGTTGGCCGGCCCGATATTGTAGGCGAGAAGACCGAGGAACAAATCGCCGCGCATCTCCGCCAGATAAAGACGCAGGGTCGCCGCGGCTACGAAGGTATTGTGGCGCTGGTTGAGCATGTCCAGATGGTCGACATCCAGATGTTTCTTGACGACGCTGACCGCCGACTTCGGGGCAGCGGTGATCTGGAAGAGTCCGCGGCCTCCGTCTTTGCTGTCCCGCGGATAGAATGACGATTCCGTAGCGCCGATGCCGACCATGACTTCGGGGTCGACATCGAAGGCCTTGGCAGCTTCGTGGATCGTCGGCAGATAGATTTGGGCTCGCTCGATGATGCGCTGCATTTGAGTCAGATCGGAACGCCGATAGGCGGCAAACACCTGATGCGCAATCGTGTTCCGCTCGGCCTCCTGCATGCCGCCGACCAGGCTGCGAAGCTTGCCGAGATCGCGGCCGAATTCTTCCTGGGCGGCGAACCAGCCGGCTGCGACGGCGACGAAAACCGCCAGGATCGCAGGCAGAATCATGCCTTTGAGCACCAGCTTGGCGCGCATGCCCAGCCAGAGGCGCAACAGCACCGCATTCGCGATCCCTACGGCGAGTACCATTGCGGCGAACGGAAGCAGATTGGACCATAATCCGGTTCCGGCAAACCAATCCACCGAGCGTCCGAATACCGCGATGATTCCGATGAGGGCGGACGCAGCCAATGCCAGGATTTCGGTGCCGATAACGGCGACCCATCGCCACGGGTTCAGTTTTGCCGCGGGCTCGGCGCCTTTCTTGGCCTGTGTCCGTTTCTTTTTCGGCTTGGCCGCGTTATTGGATCGCCGCTTTTTGGGAGGGGATGAGGCAGGAGGGACCAAGTCCAGCTCGCCTTGTACGGGCTTGAGTGGCTTGCTCGGCGCCGCCAGGAATGAATCGGAGGACGAAGCAGGAGGCATCGAAGATTTCTCTTTGGAGATCGACTTGGGACCGGACACGAATCACCTGTTAGTGGAAGTTCCGAATTCCGTCCATGGACTGCCTCGATTCCAGCAATGGAGTGTCTGACGCGTGATTTATCGTTTATCGTAGCCGCTCGACAACACGCCAGCCTATCGTCTCGCCCGCCCTGAGCGGCACCAGGGTATCGTCACCGAATGGGATGGCCTCGGGCATCTTCCACTCGGATTTCTCGATCGCGATTTTTGCCTGATTGCGCGGCAGACGGTAAAAATCCGGGCCGTTGAAGCTCGCAAACGCTTCGAGCTTGTCCAGGGCACCGGCGGATTCGAAAACCGTCGCATAGAGCTCGAGCGCCCCGCGGGCGGTATAACACCCGGCACAGCCGCAGACCGATTCCTTTTGACTGCGTGGATGAGGCGCGCTGTCGGTTCCCAGGAAAAAATTTGGGTTGCCGCTGGTTGCCGCCTCGACCAAGGCCAGGCGATGAGTTTCGCGTTTCAATACCGGCAGGCAGTAAAAATGGGGACGAACGCCTCCGGCCAGCAGGGCGTTGCGATTATAAAGCAGATGATGGGCGGTAATGGTAGCCGCGATGTTCGGCCCGCCATCCTGCACGAATTGGACGCCGTCCCGTGTGGTGACGTGCTCCAGAACGATGCGGAGCGCCGGAAATCGGCTTGCGATGGCGGTCAGATGCCTGTCGATGAACGCTTTTTCGCGGTCGAAGATATCGACCTCGGCATCCGTCACTTCGCCATGCACCAGCAAGGGCACATCGTATCGCTCCATGGCTTCGAACACCGGATAGATCTTTTCGAGGGTGGCGACCCCGGCTTCCGAATGCGTCGTCGCGCCGGCGGGATAAAGTTTCAGCGCCACGATCTCGGGTTCCTCGGCAACCCGCCGAATTTCCTCGGGCGAGGTTCCCTCGGTGAGATAGAGCGTCATCAGCGGATCGAATTCGAGCCCGCCGGGCAAGGCTTCCAGAATGCGGCGGCGGTAGGCGAGGGCGTCCGCCACGGTGGTGACCGGCGGCTTCAGATTGGGCATGATGACGGCTCGGCTGAATTGCCGTGCGCTGTCCGGCAGCACGTCGCGCATGGCGGCGCCGTCGCGGAGGTGCAAATGCCAGTCGTCAGGGCAGGTGATGGTCAGTCGTTGCATGGATGGCAGTGGATGTTTAAAGACGCAATCTTACAAGATTCGGCGCTGCCGTGGTTTGACGGGCAGCACAAACCCACGATGTGCCGGTTCCCGAGCTCCGGTTTGGGAACCGGGTTTTGCAAGCTCCTGCTTGCCGTATTTCGCGAAGCCGGAGCTTCCAAGGCAGCGTTCCCAATCCGGAGATTGGGAACGAGCGTAACCGTGATAAGGCAGGCGGCTGCGAAAGGACTTAAAATGATCAGTTAAGGAAGCTCTGATTAAGTCCTTCGACAGGCTCAGGACGAACGGTAAGGTATTGATTCCGCTCGTGGTGAGCTTGTCGAACCATAATCGAAATCCACTTACTCAGAGCTTCCTTAACACATCGGCGGAGATGCAACCGCCCAGGCTCTTCTGTTTATCAATCGCTCACTCTCTACCGAAAAAACCGTGAATTCCGTTTCCCACGAACGCATACCATTGAAAGATTTCACCGAGAAGGCGTACCTGGATTATTCCATGTACGTCATTCTCGACCGTGCCTTGCCCAATATCGCCGACGGACTCAAGCCGGTGCAAAGACGCATCGTCTACGCCATGTCCGAGCTGGGTTTATCGGCCCAGGCCAAATATAAAAAATCCGCCCGCACGGTCGGCGACGTATTGGGTAAATACCATCCCCACGGGGATTCGGCCTGTTACGAGGCCATGGTGTTGATGGCCCAGCCGTTTTCCTACCGCTATCCCTTGATCGACGGACAGGGGAACTGGGGCTCGCCGGACGATCCCAAATCCTTCGCAGCCATGCGCTATACCGAGGCGCGCCTGACGCCGTACGCGCAGACCCTGTTGTCGGAGCTGGAGCAGGGTACGGTCGACTGGTTGCCGAACTTCGACGGCACCCTCGACGAACCGGCCCTGCTGCCGGCGCGCTTGCCGAACGTGCTGCTGAACGGCTCGACCGGCATCGCGGTAGGCATGGCGACGGATATTCCGCCGCATAACCTGCGCGAGGTGGTCGGAGCCTGCATTCGTTTGTTGGACGACTCCCGGCTCAGCGTCGAAGAGCTATGCGACTCGATCAAGGGTCCGGATTTCACGACTGAAGCCGAGATCATCACCCCGCGCCAAGATATCGTCCGCATGTACCAGACCGGGAACGGTTCGATCCGCTTGCGGGCGCGGTGGGAGCTGGAAGAAGGGAATATCGTCGTCACCGCTTTGCCTCACCAGGTGTCCGGCAACGCGATCATGGAACAGATCGCCGCCCAGATGCAGGCGAAGAAACTCCCCATGGTGGAGGATCTCCGCGACGAATCCGATCACGAGAACCCGACCCGGCTGGTCATCATGCCGCGCGGGCGGCGCATCGACGCGGATCAACTGATGTCGCATCTGTTCGCGACCACCGATCTGGAGAAGACCTACCGGGTCAATCTCAACATGATCGGGCTGAACGGCAAGCCGCAGGTCAAGAATCTTCAGGAAATCCTGCTGGAATGGCTGAGCTACCGCACCGAGACCGTGCGCCGGCGGCTTCAGTACCGGCTGGACAAGGTCATCGCGCGTTTGCACATCCTCGAAGGCTTGCTGATCGCCTACCTCAATATCGACGAGGTGATCGCGATCATCCGGAACGAAGACGAACCTAAGCCCGTGCTGATGGAGCGTTTCGGGCTGAGCGACGTGCAGGCCGAGGCCATTCTGGAACTGAAGCTGCGTCATCTGGCCAAGCTCGAGGAAATCAAGATTCGCGGCGAACAGGACGAGCTGGAAAAGGAACGGGCCAGCCTCGAAGCCACGCTAGGGTCGCAGAAAAAGCTGAACGCTCTGATCAAGAACGAGCTGAAACAGGACGCCGAAAAATACGGCGATGCGCGCCGTTCCCCCATCGTCGCTCGCCAGGCGTCCCAAGCCCTGGACATTACCGTGGTGATCGGCAGCGAGCCGGTCACGCTCATTCTTTCCGAAAAAGGCTGGATTCGCGCCGCCAAAGGGCATGATATCGATCCGACCACGCTCGCTTTCCGGTCCGGCGACAGCTTTCTCTCTGCCGCGCTCGGGCGCAGCAACCAGCCGGCCTATTTCCTCGATTCAACGGGCCGAAGTTACGCCGTGCCGGCCCATGAGTTCCCATCCGCCCGCTCCCAGGGAGAACCCCTGACCGGACGGCTCAACCCGCCGCCGGGTGCGCTGTTCAAGGCAGTGCTGGCAGGTGCGGACGACGACTGGTATCTGTTCGCGACCGACAGCGGCTATGGTTTCATTACCCAGCTCAAGGAGCTCCACACCAAGAACCGGGCGGGCAAAGCCCTGCTGACGGTACCGGAACATGCGAAGGTCCTGACGCCGGTACTGGTCGGTCAACCCGAGTCCGATCTGGTGGCGATCGCCACCGCGCAAGGCCGGTTTCTGGTATTCCCCATCAGCGAGATCCCGGTCCTCAACAAGGGCAAAGGCAATAAGCTGATCCAGATTCAACCGGCGGATCTGGCCGCGCGGCAGGATTACGTAGTAGCCATGACTGCCGTGCCCCCCGACGCCGGTCTGAAGGTTCACTGCGGCAAGCGTAGCCTGAGCGTGACGGCCAAGGATCTGGCCCATTACCAAGGATCGCGCGCGCGGCGCGGAAATCCGCTGCCGAAAGGCTTTCAGCGGGTGGAGCAACTGACGCTCCTAGTCTGAGGGACGTGGCCGGAAACAAGGTTCCGATTGGCGCTCCTGGTGTAGGGTGGGTTAGGCGCGCATGACCACGAACGATGCCGTGATCGCAGGACTCTCAGCGCGCCGTAACCCACCGACACCGCGGCCTTGTCCGGTGGGTTACGGCGCGCGGAAACTCCGCTGGAACTTTGTGGATTCCGTGCGATGCGTGCCTAACCCACCCCACAATCGGTTTCGAGGAGAACGAGGCGTTATCGGTCGCCAGCTCTCTAATGCACGGTCGGAATCCGTATCTTCTGCCCCGGAAAGATCAGGTCGGGGTTCTTGATGACCTCGCGGTTCGCTTCGAAAATCTTCGAATACTTGTTGGGATCCTTGTAGAACTGCTGCGCGATTTTGGAAAGGGTGTCGCCGGACTGGATGACGTAGTACTGCGTGTCGCCGTAGGTCTCCGCCGCCTGGGGGCTAGCTACGCCTGCCGGCAGCTTGACGCCTTCCACCTTCACCGCTTCGACGCCCTTGATGTTGCCGGCCATCAGTGCGGCTTTCTGCAAAGCCTCCGCCGAGTCCGCCTCGCCGGAGAGATAGGCGACGGAATCACGGTAATCCACCTTCAGGTTCTTGATGCCGGGATTGTTTTCGTTGATGTGCTCTTCTATTTTTCGGGCGGCCTGGCCTTCCTCGCTGAAGAGCCGATGTCCGATGTCCTTTGCAAAATCGAAAAGTCCCATGATTGTTACTCCTTTGCTTTTCCGTGTTTGTAGCCTCTGCGATCATTAGACCATCTGTGCTGCGAGTTTATTCGGCGCAAACGGGATTACGGGGAACAGGGGTGCGGTGGATCTTATTGCTCAGTTGCTTGCTATGTTTCGCATCCGCATGGAGCGCCGAACAGGTTGCGATCAGAATCGAGGGGCTCGACGAGAGGCTGGAAAGAAACGTCCGTGCGCTGCTGACCATCGCCCAGGCGGAAAGCATGAGCGACCCGCACAGGATTCGCATCGCTCACGAGCGCGCGCCGGACGAGATCCGAAGAGCGCTGGAACCGTTCGGGTACTACCGCCCGAAAATCGACGCGGCGTTGACGCGCGAAGGGCCGGGCTGGCTGGCGGTCTACCGAATCGATCCGGGAGATCCGATCAAGCTGAGCGAAGTGGATGTCCGCTTGACGGGCGAAGGTCTCGAACTGCGGGAATTCAAAACCTTGATTGCACGCTTTCCGCTGAAGGAGGGTGATGTTCTCGACCATACCCGTTACGAAAAGGGAAAGGAGGCGTTCTCGGAAGCCGCGACCGAGTTCGGGTTTTTCGACGCCAGCTTCAGCCGTGCTGAAATTTTGGTGCATCTTTCGGATTACCGATCCGAGATCCATCTGCATTTCGATACCGGCAAACGTTACCACTTCGGCGAAGTCTCGTTCTCGGAGACACCGCTCAAGCCGTCGCTGCTCGAACGCTTCGTGAATTTCCACGCGGGCGAACCTTTTCGTTCTTCGACCCTGGTCAGGCTTCAGAAGAACCTGCTCGACAGCAGTTATTTCAGCAAGGCCGACGTCATCCCGCACCCCGAGCAGGCGGATGCTCGACAGGTCCCGGTTTCGGTTTCATTGGCAATGCAGCCGAAAAACCGGTTTCAGGCCGGTGCCGGATACGGCACGGACACCGGCCCGCGCTTAACCCTGGGCTATCGCAATCGTTACCTGAATCGCCATGGACATAGCTTCTACGCCGACCTGCGGCTGTCGCTCATCCGTACCGAACTCGACGCGCTATACGCCATTCCCTTGAAGCGTCCGGAAAAGGATCAGCTCGGCTTTGCCGCGCAAATCGGCACCGAGGATACCCTGGCCGGTACAGCCGAAGTCGCACGCATCGGCATCAGGCATTCGACCGCCCGTTGGGGTTTGCGGGAAGTATTGTCGCTGGATCTGCAGCGCGAGCGTTTCGATGTGGGCGAGGGTCCGCAGACCGCGGTTTTGTTGCTTCCGAGCCTGGGTTATACCTGGTTGAGCTCGGAAAACGTGCTGAATCCCGAGCGCGGGGCGCGTATCGACCTGATCGGGAACGGAGCTTCGAAAGACCTGCTATCCGATGTTTCGTTTTTCAAGCTGCGGCTCAACGCCAAGGGGATCTACAGCCTGGGGGAGCGCAACCGGCTGATCGCGCGCGCCCAGCTCGGCTATATCGCGACCGACGAATTCAGCGAGCTGCCGCTCACGCAACGCTTTTATGCCGGCGGCGACAGGTCCGTGCGCGGTTATCGTCTGAACGAGATCAGCGCGAGGAATGCGGACGGGGACCGCATAGGCGGGCGCTACCTGACCGTCGGCAGCATCGAATACGAGCGGACGCTGTTCGGCCCTTGGGGCGTGGCCGTCTTTTACGATGTCGGACGTGCCGCCAATCATTTCGACGAACCGTTCAGTCATGGTGTCGGCCTGGGAGCCCGCTGGCGTTCGCCCATAGGTCCGGTTCGGCTCGATTTCGCCGTGCCCCTGTCGAGGGCGGAGGACTCGTTTCAGGTGCATCTGATTCTGGGTCCCGATTTATGAAGCGCCTGACGGCAGCCGTACTGGTCGTATTTCTTGTTCTCGCCGCCGTCGGCTACGTGCTGCTCGCGACCGAGATCGGCCTAACATGGCTGGTTCGCGGCGTGGAGCGTGGGGTCGGCGGTTTGAAAATCGGCCCTGCCTCAGGCTCGGTGCTGGGCGGATTTTCGCTTAAGGATCTGAGTTACCGGGATGAGCGATTGAGCATAGACCTCCGGGAACTCGAGATCGCATGGCGGCCGAGGGCCTTGCTGCGCCGAACCTTGCATCTCGACACGGTTCGCTTGAGGGATGTCCGCGTCTTGCAGATCGCCGAAGCCGCGCCGGAGCCGAAAGCCCCTCGGTTGCCCGATTTACGTCTGCCGTTGGATATAGCGATCGACGAGATCGAGATTCGCGATGCAAGCTGGCAGTCGTCCGAATCGGCGGAGCCGATCCGTCTGGAACGGATCGATGCGGGTCTGAAACTTCGCGAAGGCCGCATGACGGTCGAACGGCTCAGCGTAAAAACGCCCGAGGTCAGCGCATCGCTCGGCGGAACCATCGCTCCCGGCGAAGAACGACCTATCGACCTCGATACCGCATGGACCGTCGAGCTGCCGGACCGGCCGAAAATTGCCGGGGGCGGAAGGATTACAGGAGACCTGGAGCGGATTTCGACGGTCCAGCGGATTACGGCTCCGACGGCAATGCGCGTGACGGCGGAGGTCCTGATCCGAGAAAATTCCCGCGCTTGGAATGCCGAGGTCGATCTTCCCGAATTTCCGTTGGACCGGCTCGATCGGGACTGGAAGGCGTGGCCGTTCTCCGCACAGTTGAAAGGCGAGGGCACCAGCCGCACAGCCAAGGTTTCCGGAGATTTCGCGTTGACCGTGCCGGACGTGGGCCAAGCGCGAGGGCGCTTGGACCTGAGCTACCGGGACCCCGGCGAACTTGCGCTCGAAGCGCTCATCCTGAGGCTCCCCGAGACCGGAACGGAGATCGCTATCTCGGGGCAGGTTCGCGGTCTTCAGGAAACACCGGAAATCGATCTGGAGGCCCGATGGAAGAACCTGCTCTGGCCGCCGCAAGCGGATGGCGCATGGCGGAGTCCCGAAGGAAGGTTGACCGTTGCCGGAACCCGCTCGGATGTCCGGGTCGAACTTGACGGGCTGATAAGGGATCAGCGGGTTCAGGCGAAAGGAAACATCGGATTTCCGGAAGACGCCGTCGTGTTCCGGGATTTTCGCGTGAACAGCGTGTCCACGGCCCTGGTGGTGGACGGCGCTTGGGGGCCGCAGTTGAATCTCCGCTGGACACTGAGGTCCGACGATTTGGGAATCTGGCTGCCGGGCGCCAAAGGCCGGATGACGAGCAGCGGAAAGCTGGAAGGAGCCCGATCGGCGCCTGCCGTCGAAGCGGAGCTCAATGCCGCCGGCTTGAAATACCAGGAGTACGGCGTACGGGATTTGAGCCTGACGCTCAATGCGGGCGCCGCGCCCAACGCGCCGTTGACCTTCGATCTACAAGGGAATTCGGTCCGCTTCGACACCTATACCATGGATATCGGACTTTCCGGACGCGGCAGCCGGGAAAGACATGAATTGACCGGACGGATCGACAGCCCGCCCTATGCGCTAGCCTTCGAAGCGGAAGGCGGGTTGCGCGAAGATGCCTGGAGCGGCGTACTGAGCAGGTTCGATCTCAAGGAACCTCGATCGGGTTCCTGGACCCTGCGCGAGCCCGCAAGCTTGAAGCTCGGGCGAACCCGAAGCGAGATCGAGGAAATCTGTTTGACCAACCGGGACGCACGCTGGTGTTTCGAAGGAGAGATCGCCGAAGGCGGCGAATGGTGGGCCGCCGCCCGCGTGTCGGGTGTTCCCTTAAAGCTATTCGGGGCTGAATTGCCGGAGCCGATGCCTATCTCGGGCATGCTGGAAGGCAGCGCCGTACTTCGCGGCAAAGACGATCTGATAGATCAAGGCATTCTGGATCTCGATGCGGAAGGCTTAGCGTTCGATCTTACCGTCAACGAGTCGAAGAAGGTTCGGATAAGACCGGAAACGGCATCGATATACGCGGATCTTTCCGGCCAAATATTGACGATGCAAGTCGGAATACGTCAGGCGGGACTCCTGGACATCCAAGGGGCGCTGGAGAGCCGGGGAACCTTCCGATTGGCCGAGCTTCAGGATCTGCCGGTGTCGGGACGTCTGACCGTCGATTTGGAAACCTTGGCGGTGTTCGAACCCTGGCTGGCGCAAATCGAAGGCTTGAGCGGCTCGTTCCGGGCGGATTTAGGGATCGAAGGCACAGCGAGAGCGCCTTTGTTGGATCTCGAGGCCAGCGTGCCGGATGCCGGTTTTCGCGTACCTCAATTGGGCATCGGTATCGAACATCTGACGCTGCGGGCGAACTCGGTAGAGCAACGACAAATCCGGCTCGAAGGGAGCGCGATGTCGGGTGGCGGAACCGTACGGATGAGCGGCCTCTGGCGGCTTGACGGTACGGCGGGCTGGCCCTTGAACTTGAATCTGGACGGAACCCGGTTTCTCGGCGTCGACACGCCGGAAGCCAAGGTCTACTTGTCGCCGGATATCAACATCATGACCGAACGGCAGCGGATCGATATGCGGGGACGGGTAGATGTTCCGGAAGCGTTTATCAACGTTCCCAAGAAGGAACAGGCCGTGACCCCGTCCGAGGACGTCGTGCTGGTCAACGGCGAACCGGGCGAGGAGGAAACAGAGTTTCGACTGCATAGCGACGTTCAAGTCGTCCTCGGCGACAAGATTCAAGTAAAGGCCGCCGGCTTCCAAGGCGAAATCGGCGGCAGGGTAAGAATCGTTCAGGAGCCGAACGAAGAGGCGCGCGGAACCGGGCAGATCGTGGTTCAGGACGGTACCTATTCCTTCTATGGGGTTGACTTGACCATAGACGATGGGCGTTTGATTTTCACGGACACGCCGGTGGACAACCCCGGATTGGACGTTACCGTCACCCGCAGGCTGGACCAGGTAGTGGCCGGTGTGCGGGTACTCGGCTCGCTCAAGAACCCCAACGTTTCCTTGTACTCCATACCGCCGTTGCCCGAAGCGGACATTCTCGCCTACCTGATCGCCGGAAAACCCATGGACTTTGCGCCGCGCGAGGAAGGCGACAGGCTGAGAAATGCCGCTTCTTCCCTGGGCGGAGCGGCCGGAAGCCTGCTCGCGAGAGAAATCAGCAGCCGGTTCGGACTGGGGGGACTATTGGACGAGATCGGAGTCGGAACACCGAACGGCACCGAAACCACATCGCTATTCTTGGGGAAATACCTAACGCCGCGGCTTTACCTGCAATACGGTCTCGGCATATTCCAGTCGAGCAACGTGTTCAAGCTGCGCTATAAGCTCAATGAGCATTGGCGGCTTCAATCGGAGACCGGAGAGCAGAGCGGGGCGGACATTCTTTTCGAATGGGAGAGATAACGCTCCGGAGCCATCGACTCGTCGACGAGCGATATCGGATTTCTTGCGTCGCATCGGCCAATGCGTCGAAAGGGGACAAGCTTGCCGTTGGCGCAATCGGTTCGCTAGCATTCCTTTCCATGAACCCCGGTAGCGGTAGGGTTATTTAAAGAATAAGCTTGTCATCGGTATTGCATCGAAACGCTCAGGAATTCTGTTTCAATCATGAACGCGCTGTTGTCGTTTATCCAAAAACTGCTCATCGGATTGTTCGTACTAGGCCTTGCGGTGCTGGTACTGGTCGCGCTGATTCGTTACCAGGGCGATGAAGGTGAGGATCGAAAATCCTGGAAGCAGGCCAAAACCCAGAATACCATCGAGGGATACTTGGACTATCTGCGGGATTGCCAAGCGTGTCCACACGAGCAGGATGCGGAAAAAGCATTGGATCAGCTTCAGCGCCAGCGGGGATTGGTCGCCCGGCTCGAGCGCACGCACTTGCCGCCACGCGCCGGCATCGCCCTTCCCATTTTTTCGCCTGACGGACGGGACATTCTGGCGGTGGGCGGAACCAGCCTATATTTTTGGGATTCGACTACGGGACGGCGGTTGATCCGGGACAAGAACGGCTTTCAGACCCGCGGCGGTCGCTATTTGGAGGCTTTGGCATATTCTCCGGACGGCCTCCGGATCGCGGCCGGAATGTCCGGGCACGAAGGCGGGTATCTCGTGTTGTGGGATCAAAAAACAGGAGAGCTGCTGGCGGACTACGCCGTGGAGTGGTACGACGTGAAGTCCGTCGCATTTTCGCCGGACGGCAAATCCGTGGGGTGGATCGCCCGTGGACCGGCCGGAATCTGGGAACCGGGCAGCGGAAAATTCTTGCGCGCTACGCATGAGGGATCGGACGCTTTGGCGTTCGTTCGCAGGGACGACGGCAAGCCCCTTTTGGTCACTGCCTCGGGCAGGGAAGTTTGGTTTTGGGATGCGGCGTCCATGGAGATCGCCAAGCAATCCGAGCTCAATACCGACCGATCCCTTCTGGGTTTGAGTCAGGACGGTTTCTTGGTGGCGTTTCGCGAGGGGCCTGTTCTCGAACTCTGGGATACGCGATCAGGCACACTCATCGCCAGCTTGGGAGATCATGACAGCGAGATTGCGGGTTTCTGCCGCGAAAGCCGGAAAGGCTGGATAGCGGTGGGTACGAAAAGCGGCAATCTATACCTTTGGGATATTGCGGAGGCCAAAAAGCTGGGAAGTGTGCTCGCACACGAGGGTTCCATCGAGCAGATCGCATGCTCGAGGCAGGGCAAGGTGGTAACCGTCGGTTGGGATGCCGCCAAGGTGTGGGATCTCGAGAAGCTGCGCCATGCGAGCCAGGAGTAAAGGGTAGTCCGGCTGTCCTCCTGCGAGCGGAAGCCCAGGACCGCGAATCGTAGCAATCTAATCCGGCAGGATACGAACTCTTACGTATTCTCCACACGAAACCACGACGGTTAAATACACCCACTCGAACGACAGCCGTAGGCTGGCAAAACCTCCGAAGGATGACGTCGAGTTCGGAACCGGAACGTTCCAATAAGGACCGCAATACGGCTTAGAAGCAGAGGGATTTTTGCCGAAGGACAGGACGTTCTTGACGGATCCGGGATGTTCCGTAGGAGATTGAGACAATTCTTAATCCAACCGGGATGGTTGCAATGGATTTGAATTGATCCTATGTGACCGGACAATCCGAGTTCGGCTGGGATGCAATTTCGAACAGGGAGGTTCTCGTTTCCCTTCTGTCTTTAAGGAA
>NZ_JBDIVO010000112.1:0-12742 GCF_039794385.1 Methylocaldum sp.
CTGCGGCACGGCGGCGGCGGTCTCGACCTGGCCATGAATATCGACGGCCGAAACATTTCTTACGCCCAGCTCGCGCGTGCGCTCGGGAAGGAATCGGGCGGTGCGGCGGGCGACGGACCGGACGATCCGTTGCGGGACAGTCCCTTCGGGTTTTTCGTGCAGGGCCGGTTCAACGGCGGCGACAGGGACTCTACCGGCGAGGAGCGGGGCTACCGGTTCACGACCGGCGGCCTTACCCTGGGTGCCGATTACCGGCTGACCGATCAGCTGATCCTGGGCCTCGCGTTCGGCTACGACGGCACCTCCGCCGTCTTCAGCCAGGATTCCGGCGCGATGGACACCGATTCCTACCACGGCTCCTTCTACGGCAGTTATTACCTGCCGGCGGATTTCTACGTGGATTGGATAGGAAATTTCACCCGCCACGATTACGACATGAAGCGCAATATCCGCTATACCGGATTCTCGTCGCGGGCGCGCAGCAATCCGGAAGGCAATCAGTACGGCTTCGCCGTCAGTCTCGGCAAGGATTTCGCGATCAGCGAATGGAACCTGAACCCGTACCTCCGCATGGAGTATGCCAAGCTCCAGATCGACGCCTACCAGGAAAAAGGCGGCGGCGGCCTGGGCCTGGCCTTCGGCAGCCAGGACGATCATTCCCTGACCACGGATCTGGGCGCGCAGATAGGCCGGTCGTTCAGCCTGCCTTGGGCGGTGCTGACGCCGTCGATTCGCTTCGAGTGGGAACACCAGTACCAGAACGGTTCGCGCGACCTCCGCGTCCGTTTCGCGGACGCGGCCCCCGGCACCGGCAGCTTCTCCATCTCCAACTCGGCTCCGGACCGCGATTATTTCAATCTGGGCGGATCATTGGCCGCCACCTTGCCCGGCGGCAACGCCGCTTTTCTGCGCTATGAAACCCGGTTAGGCCAGCAGGCCGTGTCCAGTCATATCGTCGAGGCCGGCGTCAGAATTTCGTTTTAGGACATTGTTCGGTCTGGCGTAGCGCCGCCCAGTAGGTCGGGAATCCCTTCCCGACATCATTGTCGGCAAAGGATGGCCGACCTACCAGCTTATTTTGGCCTGCATTCCGGGGGCGTGCGTGCCGAGTTCCCGTTTCACCCCGCCATACTGTGGTGAAAAACGCTCAAGGCATCGCACGAAATTCCGCCGGCCTTGGAAGCCGCTCCGGTACGCGCTCGTCAGAACGTCAGGGTCACCCCCACGTAAGCCGAGCGCCCCATGCCGGGCAGGGCGGTGCCATAGACAAACGGACGCGCACCGAGATAGGCGCCGCCCAGAGGCAAGTCGTAGTTCTTGTCGAGCAGGTTGTCGAGTCCGGCGTCGATGCGGACATGCTTCCATTCGTAGCCGGTGCGCAGGTTGACCAAAGCGTAGCCGCCCGTCTTGAGTTCGTTCCTGACGTCCGCCACATCGGTTTTGGACGCCACCAATTGGAGTTCGACGGCGTTGTTCCAGCCGCCCCACTGGTGGTCGACGGTCAGTTTGCCGTTGACCGGCATCATGTGATAGAGGTTGTCGCCGGTGTCCAAATTTTCGCCGCGGACATAGCCCAGCACCCCCCTGCCGGTGAACCGTCCGAAGCGAGTGTCGCCCAGGAGCGCCTTGCCGGAGAAATCGACGCCGTAGAGTTGAGCGTCATGGTTGGCGAACTTGAGGAACACGAAGCCGTCGGTCGCCGCCAGATTGGCCGCCGTGCACGGCGTGCCGGCGGTCACCGGACAGCGGTCCGCGTCGATGTAATCTTCGACATAGGTGTAATAAGGCGTGATCCTGACGTCCCATTCCTGTTGCTGCGCGTCGTGCCAACCGAACGTGGCGCTTATGGTATGCGCTACTTCCGGCTCCAGATCCGGGTCGCCGACATAGCCGTTGCCGTCGCCGAACCAGCCGTTCATGTACATGGCCATGCTGCCCAAACCCCAGGCATAACGTTCATAAAGGTTAGGGGAGCGATTCTTGCGCGCGTAGCCCGCTTCGAAATGGCTGGTGTCGTTCGGCGTGTAGCGCACCAGGGCGGTCACGTCGAAGTTGTCGTCGGTACGGTCGCGGCTTCTGGCATTGAAGGTGCCGGCCGCCCGCTGGTCGGCGCGCTGCATCATCGACGTCGAGGAGTAAGGCTGCACGGTGTCGGCATTCATGCTCACGTGATCGTGGCGCAGTCCGAGCAGCGAACTCCATTCCTCGCTCCAGCGGGCGTCCCATTCGGCAAATGTGCCGATGCGGTCGCGTTCGCCGTTGCGGACGTTCCAGAAGATGTCGGGTTCCATCATCATGCTGCCGGCGACCGGCGGCCACCAGTCGTCCAGTTCGTTGCTATGATATTCGTTGCCGATGCGCAGGGTATCTCGATCCGATAGCGGTATTTCCGCCTTGATCTGGTAACCGAGATTGTTGCCTTTCGTCTTCATGGGCATGTCGCCGGGCCTTTTGTCCTCCAGGAAGTTCATCTCGTGCTCGGTGTGCTCGTAGTAAAACCGGGTTTCCAGATCGCCCCAGCCGAATTTCCCCTTGTACCGGACATTGCCGAAGGTGCTGTCGTTGTCGACCATGTCCATGCGGGCATTGGGAAAGCCCTGGCGCGGAATGTTCTGCTGCCCGGCGTTGACGACGAGCAGATGATCGTCGTTGCCGAGCGCCAGGGTCATCGAGTGGTTCTGAGCCTCGTACTGGCTGGATTTGACCTCGAAGCCGCCGCCCGCCTTGTAGTTGTCGCTCTCGGTGTGGGAACCGGTATAGGACAAGGCCATGTGCTCGCCCGCCGCGTTGAGCGTCACGCTGCCGCCGAAGGCTTCGCCGTTGGTGCGATAGAACGAGGAAATACTGCCCCCGAATATCGCCCCTTCCTCGGCCGTGGCGAAACGGGGAGTGATGGAATCGAGGATGATGGTTCCGCCGAGGCTGTCGCCGCCGAGACTGACCGGCGTGATGCCCGCCACGACCGTCGCCTGTTCCACGTTGCGCAAATCGATATAGGACAGGGGCGGATTCATGTGGTTGGCACAGGCGGAGGTGATTGACATGCCGTTGATCTGTACCTTGACCCGGTCGTCGTTGAGGCCGTGAATCACCGGGAGACTGGATAATCCGCCCGAACCATAGCGGCTGAATCCCGGCACGTCGTCGAAAAGCGCAGCGGTATCGCTGGTGTAAGACTGCTTCCTGGCTATGGTCTTGCCGGTCAGTTCGCTGGTGTTCAGCGACTTGAAATTCGGTGTCCACGATTCGGTCACGAGAATTTTTTCGAGTCGCACGGCATCGCCGCTTTGGCTTTCCGTCTTGTCGGCGGCGAATGCCGAGATCGCGCAGGAAAATGACAGGGCGCCGGTCAGCGCCTTCGTCAATCGTTCGTTAAACACAGTCTTTTTCACGCATAACCTCATCTAAGTACACACAAGAGAATCGGACGGCGGGCGCCGACGCGGAGCGTTATGGCAAAGACTGCACCACATTAAAACATTATCGTATTATCAAATGTTTAAGGATTATTTCCCCAATTTTGGCGCTGTAGTGTGTGGTAAATGCCTCGCTTTTGTGAGGGATATCGCTCACTTTTGGCGACTTAAGGAAGGCAAGATTTGGTAGATGCTTGAATTTCCGCCACGAGTTACGGCTAAGGCGATGCAGCCCAGAACCAAATCTTGCGGCCGGCACGGGGGCGGATGTGGCAAATACCGCGGTCGGTCGGCGATTCGCCAGAGCGTTGACGAAGCGCTGAAGCGTTTGTCGCAGCAGGGGTGTTCTGCATGGGTTGGAAAGCAGCCTTCATGGCGGGTTCCTGCGCCGAAAAAATATAGACGCGAGTCAGCTGTCGCAGATTGGTATCATTTGCCGACGAAACCGTAGTACCCGGAAGCGTTGCGACGGCGGCAGCCGTTTGCGTTTGAAAGCGATTTCCGATCTACTTTCGTACCCTGCGCGCGAGATGTGCGCCATTCGCCCCGGTGCTCTGTGCTATTTCCCGTGTGCCACCGGGCGTTTTGTCCAGGGCGCACGAACCGAACTCGCCGTGCTCATCAAACCGAGTGCGGCAAATCAATCGTTTAAACCAATGGCACGCTTTCTGTTATCAAAGTCTCGCCGGTGCTGATCCGACCAACCAAGTAAACCGCACATGATCGCGTCGAACCAACCGCTACACCGCTTTTTCAAGGCGCGCCGCCGGATGACTCTGGCCGAGCGCGCGGCCGTACTGGTCATCGTCTCGGTATCGATAGGCGTGGTGATGTCGCTCGTGCGCGGCGACGATTTCGCGGCCGAATGCGCTGTCACCGACGCCAGCCTGGGCGCCATCCGCACGGCGATTCTGGGCGGACGGGCCGGCCTTGGGGGATACCGTGCCGACGTCGGCGAGATCCCGCGCTCGATCCGCGACCTGTTCGACCCGGCGTCATTGCCGCCGCATCTTCGGACCTTCGATCCTGCGAGCGGGCGCGGCTGGCGCGGCCCGTACCTGACGGATGGCGTGCGGATCGACGTCCGCAAGGCCCATTGCAGCTTTTCCGACGCGAGCTGCAACAGCGGCCGTTTCATCAACGGTTTGGCCAACGGCGACACGGGCGTTCTCGACGGATTCGGACGCCATGCGCCCGAATGCACGAATTCGGACGCCGAGCGCTATTGCAGAAATCCGATCCTGCTCCAGATTCCCTGCGACGATCTGAACCGCAACGGCGTCTGCGGCGACAGCGGTGATGTGTGGCTGCCGGGCAATGCACGGCTCGTTTCGGCGGGACCCAACGGGGAATTGGAGACCGCTCTGGCGGACTACAGCGCCGGCCGCCGCGGCGACGACCGGGTGCTGTACCTGCTCATGGGCGATCCGGGCGGCGGCAACCGACCATGCAAATGATGCCGGCCGATTCTCTCCCGATACGGCCGGATGGCACTTTAAGGAATGTTGGCTGAATCGACGGCGGTGGTCGGCTTGCGGTGCGGGGCGATGGTTTTCCGTATCCGCTCGAACGAGTCTCGGAAATCTTCTTCCCCGCTCGTGCATTCGAAATTCTTATGATTTCCATAATAAAAACAAGGCATTGCCCAGCTGGTCTTGGCATTCGGTTTCTGTAGAATAGGATTTCTCCATTCGGATAAATCGGTTCCGATCTACGAGAAACCACATGATTCGGAAAATTCTCATCGCCAACCGCGGCGAAATCGCGGTGCGCATCATTCGCGCCTGCGCCGAAATGGATATTCGCTCGGTGGCCATTTTTTCCGAGGCCGACCGTTTCGCGCTCCACGTGAAAAAAGCGGACGAAGCCTACTGCATCGGTTCGGAAGAACTGGCCGGCTATCTGAATCCCCACCGCATCGTCAACCTGGCCGTGGAAACCGGCTGCGACGCCGTGCATCCGGGCTACGGCTTTCTGTCGGAAAACCCGGAACTGGCCGCCGCCTGCGCGGCGCGCGGCATTGTTTTCATCGGTCCGGACGCCGACACCATCCGGCGCATGGGCGACAAAACCGTGGCCCGCGAGACCATGATCCGCGCCGGCGTGCCGGTAACGCCGGGCAGCGAGGGCAACGTCGACAGTCTCGATCGGGCGCTGAAGGAAGCCGAACGCATCGGTTATCCGGTCATGCTCAAGGCGACTTCGGGCGGCGGCGGGCGCGGCATCCGGCGCTGCGATACGCCCCAAGAGCTCCGCCAGAATTACGAAAGGGTCATTTCCGAGGCCACCAAGGCGTTCGGCAACGCCGAAGTGTTTCTGGAAAAGTGCATCGAGCGGCCCCGCCATATCGAGGTGCAGGTGCTGGGCGATCACCACGGCAACGTGGTCCATCTGTACGAGCGCGACTGCTCGATTCAGCGCCGCAATCAGAAGCTCATCGAAATAGCGCCCTCGCCCCAGCTCACGCCGGAACAGCGCGAGTGCGTGGGCCAGCTCGGGGTGAACGCCGCCCGCGCGGCGAATTATCGGAACGCCGGGACGGTGGAATTTTTGCTCACAGAGCAGGGCGAATTTTATTTCATGGAGATGAACACGCGAGTGCAGGTGGAGCACACCATTACCGAGGAAATCACCGGTTTCGATATCGTGCAGAAGCAAATCCGCATCGCCGGCGGCGAACCTTTGCCTTTCCGCCAGGAAGACGTGAAGGTCGCCGGCTATGCCATGCAATTCCGAGTCAACGCCGAAGACCCGAAAAACGATTTTCTGCCGAGCTACGGCCGCATCACGCGTTATTACGCGCCCGGCGGTCCCGGCGTCCGCATCGACACCGCCATTTATACCGGTTACGAAATCCCACCCTATTACGATTCGCTGTGCGCCAAGGTCATCGTGCGCGGCCGCACCTGGACTGAAGTGCTGGCCCGCGGCCGTCGGGTGCTCGGCGATATGGCCATCAGCGGGGTGAGGACTACGATGCCGTTCTACCGGGAAATCCTCGATCATCCCGATTTCATCGCCGGGCGCTTCGACACCGGATTTCTGCAGGATCATCCCGAACTCCTGAATTATTCACTGAAACGCAGCCACGACGACGCGGCTTTGGCCGTCGCGGCCGCCATCGCCGCCCACGTGGGGCTTTGAAACCATCATGAGCAAGGTCTACATCACCGACACCGTATTGCGCGACGCCCATCAGTCCTTGATCGCGACGCGCCTTCGCACCGAGGACATGCTGCCCATCTGCGACAAGCTGGACCGGGTCGGCTATTGGTCGCTGGAAGTCTGGGGCGGCGCCACCTTCGACGCCTGCATGCGGTTTTTGAAGGAAGATCCGTGGGAACGGCTGAAGAAGCTCCGCCGCGCCTTGCCCCATACCCGCTTGCAGATGCTGCTGCGCGGTCAGAATCTTTTGGGCTACCGGCATTATTCCGACGACGTGGTGCGGGAGTTCGTCCGGCTTGCGGCGAAGGAAGGCATCGACGTATTCCGCATCTTCGACGCGCTCAACGACCTCCGCAATCTGGAGACCGCCATCCGGGCGGTGAAGGAGGCGGGCAAGCACGCCCAGGCCGCCATCTGTTATACCCTGAGCCCGGTCCACACCGTCGACCTTTATGTGGAGCAGGCCCAGGCCCTGGTCCGGATGGGCGCCGACAGCATCGCCATCAAGGACATGGCGGGACTCCTGACGCCCATGGCCACGGCGGAGCTGGTTTCGGCGCTCTCGGCCAGCCTGAGCGTGCCGCTGCATCTCCATTCCCACGCCACCTCAGGGCTGGCCGAAATGTGCGAACTCAAGGCGGTTGAGCACGGCTGCACCCACATCGACACGGCCATTTCGTCCTTCGCCGGCGGCACCAGCCATCCTCCGACAGAGAGTATGGTGGTCGCCTTGCGCGGCACCCGCCACGACACCGGCCTGGATCTGGAACTGTTGCAGGACATCGCCGCCTATTTCGCCGAGATCCGAAAAAAATACCGCCGGTTCGAGAGCGAATTCACCGGCGTCGATACCCGCGTTCAGATCAACCAGGTGCCGGGCGGGATGATGTCGAACCTCGCCAAGCAGTTGGAGGAGCAGGGCGCGCTCGACCGCATCCTCGACGTTTTCGACGAAATCCCGCGGGTGCGCCGCGACCTCGGCTATCCGCCCCTGGTGACACCGACCTCGCAAATCGTCGGCACCCAGGCGGTGCTGAACGTGGTCACCGGCGAGCGCTACAAGTCCATTACCAACGAGGTCAAACGTTATCTCCAGGGCGGTTACGGCCGCCCGCCGGCGCCGGTCGATCCGGACCTCCAGCGCCGCGCCATCGGCCGCGAGCAACCGGTCGAATGCCGCCCCGCGGACCTTCTGCCGCCGGAACTGGACAACTTGCGCGCGGAAATCGGCGATCTGGCGGAGAGCGAAACCGATCTGATGATCTATGTGATGTTTCCGGAGGTCGCCCGGAAATTCCTTCAGGAGCGGCGCGAAGGCCGGCTCCAGCCGGAGCCTTTGGCTCCGCCGGAGGCGCCGTCCCAGCCGGCGGAGCGCGGCGACGTGCCCACCGAGTTCAAGGTGTTCGTTCACGGCGAGGCATACGATGTCCACATCACCGGCGCCAATTTCAACGATCCGCGCCACCGGAGGTTCTACATCACCTTGGACGGCGTGCCTCAGGAAGTGGATCTCGAGGTGCTGAGCGGCTACCGGCGGAGCGTCACGCCAAGCGGGCGTCCCGTGCCGGGCAAACCGGGCGATGTGGTGACCGCGATGCCGGGCAATATCGTCGATATCCTGGTGCAGCCGGGGGACAAGGTGAGCGCAGGGCAGGGCGTTCTGGTCACCGAGGCGATGAAGATGGAAGCGGAAATCCAGGCCCCCGTCGGCGGCACGGTCGCCGCGATTCACGTCAAGAAAGGCGACCGGGTGAATCCCAACGAGGTATTGATGGAGATCGAGCCATAGCCTTACGCATTCGTCGGCAACTTGTAGGTCGGCAATCCTTTGCCGACACAGGGGGCCGAACCCGGCCGAAGTTTGGAGATCGGCGACCCTTTCCCGGCAAATCCGGCACGTCGGCAAAGGATCGCCGACCTACGACTCTGAACCTGGGCGAAGGACGGCGACCGTTCTCGCCTGATGACAGGCCCGTACGTTTGCTTTCTTCCGGTATCATCTTCCCTTGAACTCAAATTCCCGACTTCGACATGAAAGCAACTGTCATCCCCGTCACGGCATTTCAGCAAAACTGCTCGCTCCTCTGGTGCGAGGAAACCATGGAAGGCGCCGTGGTCGATCCGGGCGGCGATCTCGATCGAATCCTCAAGACGGTCGAAGATGCCGGCGTGACGCTGGTCAAGATTTTGCTCACTCACGCCCATGTGGACCATGTGGGCGGCACGGCGGCTTTGGCCGGGCAGCTCGGAATTCCGATCGAAGGCCCGCAGAAGGAAGACCGGTTCTGGATCGACCTCTTGCCGAAGCAATGCGAGATGTTCGGTTTTCCGCCGGCAGCCACCTTCACCCCTGACCGCTGGCTGGAGGACGGCGATACGGTGGAGTTCGGGCATCAAACCCTCAAAGTGATACATTGCCCCGGTCACACGCCCGGCCACGTGGTCTTTTTCCACTCCGGCGAACGTCTCGCCATTGTCGGGGATGTGCTGTTCAAAGGCTCCATCGGGCGGACAGACTTTCCCGGGGGCGATTACGGCACGCTGGTGCGGTCCATCCGCGAGCGGCTTTTTCCCTTGGGCGACGATATCGTTTTCATTCCGGGCCACGGTCCCGCGTCCACCTTCGGCGACGAGCGCCGCACCAATCCGTTCGTGGGCGATGCCGCCCGGTAACCGGGTACATGAACCGGTCGATGGCCGGACGGCGAACGCAACGCTGATCCGCTTCGACCGGGTCTCGGTATCGGTACGCGGCAAGCCGATCCTGACCGATCTCAGCTTCACGCTGGGCGCGGGTGAAAAGGCCGTGCTCCGCGGCAGGTCGGGCTCGGGCAAGAGCACGGTGCTCAAGACCTTGTTGGGACTTTATCCGCTGGCCGGGGGAAGAATTCTGTTCGACGACGAGCCGCTCGATCCGTCGGCCGTGCGAATCATCCGGCGCCGCGCAGCCTATATCGGGCAAGAGCCGATCCTCGGCGCCGAAACGGTACGCGAAGCCTTGATGTTGCCGTTTCAATTCGAGACGCATCGGGAAAATAAACCGTCCGAGCGTCGGTTGATCGATGCGCTGGCGCGTCTTCACCTGTCCCCGGATATTCTGGAGCAGGAATGCCGCCGCGTTTCAGGCGGCGAAAAGCAGCGCATCGCCATCGCGCGTGCCTTGTTGCTGGGGAAAAATCTCTATCTCCTGGACGAGGTGACCAGCGCCCTGGATGCCGAAAGCAAGCGGACGGTGCTGGACGTATTCGGCGATCCCGGTTTCACCGTGCTCTCCGTGGCCCATGATCCCGACTGGGACGCGCGCTGCGATGTGGTTTTGGAACTGGACGGCGGGCGCCTGATCCGTACGCGTCGCGATGGAAACGCTTGATATCGCCCTGCCGCAAATGACGGTGCTTTACGGCGTCGTGCTGTTGCCGTGGCTGCTGCTCGGACTGATCGGACTGGGCTTGAGCGGGGCGATCGCGACCGGCATCCTCCGCATGAGCATTCAATTGGCCTTGGTGGGCGTTTATCTGAAGACATTGTTCACGCTCAATAATCCCTGGCTGAACGGCCTTTGGGTTCTGGTGATGCTGGTAGTAGCCGATTGGTCGATTCTGAAGCGCGCCGGCTTGAAGCGGCGTTACTTCTTCGCCGCCACTTTCGCGGCGGTGACCGCCAGCGTCCTGTTTTCCACGGCGTATTTGTTGTTTTTGGTGATACGGCCGCCGCTCTATTACGACGCGCGCTATCTGGTTCCCCTCGCAGGCATGATTCTCGGCAATTGCCTGCAGGGAAATGTCATCGGACTGGAGCGCTTCTATACCGCACTCAAGAAAAACGAAAACGAGTACCAGACTTATCTGCTGCTCGGCGCCACCCGCTGGGAGGCGGTACGGCCCTATTTTCGCGAAGCCGTCAAAGCGGCGATCAACCCGACCCTGGCCAGCATGGCGACTTTGGGGCTGGTATCGCTGCCCGGCATGATGACCGGCCAGATCCTGGGCGGCAGCGAACCGTGGCTGGCGGTGAAATATCAGATTGCCATCATGCTGTGCATCTTTGCCAGCACCACCCTTGCCAGCATTCTCAACTTGGCACTTAGTCTGAATATCGCGTTCGATGAATTCGACGTGTTGAAGTCGGATATCGCCGAGGATGGCTAACAAGCGGCTCGATTTTTGGGGAGGCTTGATTCGCTCAGCCGAATTGCGGTAAAAGCAATCGAATAAGAGGATTATGCATGCTCGGAACCCTTGGAATGGACACCGTTTCGGGTAGAATTTATGGTTTCGAGTATGGTTCGCCAGCTCATAAACACGACAGGATGACCAGCATGGAGAAGGATGACCAAATTGCCGCAGGAAGATCGGCCGCTGCGGGCAAGGGCTTCAGCGACCACCTCCGGGTGTTTCGTAAGAACAATCCTACCCCGCCCGCCCGCGATTCATTCAGCACTTCGCGGCGCTTATCCAACAATAGCGCTGCTGCCATAGTCCCGAAGTCTAGTTTTCGCCAGCAAAGCACGGACAGCGTTTCGGTGCCCACAGTTGTCCGGAGGGGCGGACGGCACAAGCGGCATGCCCGTCTGCTCATCGTCGAGGGCAGCGCCGAGATGCGCAGTTATTTCCAGCGATTCTTGGACGATCGCTACGAGGTCCTGGTCGTAACCAACGGCACGGCAGCGCTTGATGCCGTTCTGAGTGATCCTCCCGACCTGGTGTTGGCCGACCTCAGGACCCTGCAGCGTGACGGTCCCGTGCTTTTGCACGCCTTGAAGGGCAACGCCAAGATTCACCACATCCCGGTGATTCTGACCGCGGCGCGCTCGGAGGAAAAAACCTGTAGCGAAGAATTGAACGCCGGCGTGGACGATTATCTGATCAAGCCCCTCTCCGCGCGCCAGCTACTGGCCTGTGTAGCGACCCATATCGAGCTCAGAAACGTGCGCCGGGAGGCCGCCCAGGCGCTATCGGAAAGCGAGGCGAAATACAAGACGCTGCTCGATTCTCTCGATGATGGCGTATTCGTGGCTCACGACGGCCGTTTCGTCTTCGCGAATCCCGCGTTGTCGGCCTTGCTGGGTTATACGGGCGAGGACTGTATCGGCTTGTCGTTTCGATCGGTGATCGCGTCCGAAGATTTCGAATCGTGGAGCGAACTATTCATACAGAGCGGCTCCGAGGGACTTGAGTCTCCCTGGCGTCGCGAGGCGGCGTTCCTGCACCGGGACGGACGACGCATCTGCGTCGAACTTTGCGCGCGCCGCATACATTTCAATCGGCGTCCGGCAATACTGGGTATCGTGCGCGATATAACCGAACGCATGCAGGCCGAAGAAGCTCTTCGCGAGAGCGAAGAGCGTTTCCGCCGGGTGGTCGAACAGGCGCCGATCCCGATTTTCGTCCACGCCATGGACGGCCAGATCCTCGAAATCAGTTGTGCGGTCACCGAATTGACGGGGTGGACCCATGAGGACATTCCCGATGCGCGAGCCTGGTTTCTGAAGGGGCGACGGATTCCCGAGGAAGTGGTGGACAGCATTCTGGCGGAAACACAGCGGCGGTTTACCGAAGGCTCGATTGCGGAGCCCGAGGAGATTACGGTGTGGACCAAGAACGGCGAGCCGCGGCGCTGGCTGTTTTATGGGTCGGCTCCCATGCGTTTGCCCGATCGAAGGCCATTCCTTGCCTCCATGGCAATCGACGTGACCGATCACCGAAAGGCGGAACAGGCCTTGCGCGAGGCCGACCGCTTGAAGGACGAGTTCGTCGCCATGCTGGCCCATGAACTACGGAATCCGCTGGCGCCGATCCGGAATGCCGTGCAGGTGTTGCGCCAATTGGGGCTGACCGACCCCGAGCTGAAATGGACGCGTGAAGTGATCGGCCGGCAGGTGGTCCAGATGAGCCGTTTGCTCGACGATCTGCTGGATATTTCCCGCATTACCCGCGGTACCATCGTGTTGAAAAAGACGGCGGTCGAAATCTCGGCCGTAATCGATCGGGCGGTCGAAACCAGCCTGCCGTTGATCAAGTCCCGCCGGCACAAGCTGACCGTTGATTTGCCGCAGGAGCCGGTGCAAGTCGAGGGCGATCTGACGCGGCTTGTGCAGGTGATCGCCAATCTACTGAATAACGCGGCCAAGTACACGGATGCCGGCGGGTGTATCGATCTGA
>NZ_JBDIVO010000113.1:0-12549 GCF_039794385.1 Methylocaldum sp.
CGCCGGTCGAGCCATTCCCCTCTCCGGTCGGCTTCTTTTCCGGATTCCATTGCCCAGGGGGTGCCGTAAGGCGTGAGTCGGAGCCCGACACAGGGCTAAGCGGGGCGCCCGTGCCCTGTTCGGGAATATCCAGCCGAGGGGCCGGTACGCCCGGCGCAGGGGCCGGCGCTTTCCGAGGCTTGGGGGCGCCGGTACGGCCGGACCCGCGCGCCGGCGCTTTGCCGGAAGGCTTGGCGGGACCGGATGGCGGGCGCCCGGTCGACGGCCGGGACTCCGGCGCGACCTCGGTCATCGGCTTGGGCGCGGGCGGCGGAACCGGTTTCGACTCCTCGGTCTTCGGAATGATGCGAATGAAATCGACCGGCTGCGGATTGGGCGTCGATATCAGCCTGGTCTCACGGTGACTGATCAGGGCGCCTATCAATAACAGCAAGGCCAGATTAATGACCGCCGCCGCGGCGAAGGCTCCGGCCAGGACCCATCTCGAGCGGCTCGAGATCCCGGCAAGGGAGGTTTTCATGGCGTGTCTGGAGCCGTACTGGCCGCGACCGAAATGTTGACGAAACCGGCGAGGCGCAGCTGATCCATCACTTTGACCAGCAAGCCGGTGCTGGTATGGGCGTCTGCCAGAATGATGGCGGCCTGGGCCGGATTGGCGAGGCCCAGTTGTTCGAGCCGGGCGCGCAACAGGCGTATGTCGATGGAAGCATCGTGCAGCCAGATTTGTTCGTCGGCGGTGATGGTGATGATCACCGCCGCATTCTGCTGCGGCACCGCCGTTGCGGCCTTGGGACGCTGAACCGCCACCGCCGACTCGCGGATAAAGGAGGTCGTCACCAGAAAAAAGATCAGCAGGATGAACACCATATCGATGAGCGGCGTCAGGTTGATCGCATCGGCGCTTTCGTCGCCGCCGTCGGTGCGGCGCGTGAACAGGCTGCGTTTTCTCATGGCTGCCGCAAACGGTCGGCATAGCGGCGCTCGAAGGCCCTAGCGCGGCGGTTGAGGTTGTAGCCGACCCCTACGCCGAAAAGTCCCATCACCAGGCCCGCCAGCGTCGTGATCAGCGCCTGGGAGACGCCTCGCGCGACGATGCGCGTTTCCGCACTGCCGAATACGCGGATCAGGTCGAAGGTTTCGATGATGCCGGTCACCGTGCCCAAGAGGCCCAACATCGGCAGAATGCCGGAAAGGGTCTTGATCAGGCGCAGATGGCGGCGCAGGGCAATTTTCATCTCGATCACCGCGGCGGGGGAACGCACAAGCGGCACACGTCGCTCCAAGAACCTGGGCAATGTGCGGAGAAAGAACCAGTAGCGCTCCAAGACCAAGGTCCACAGCAGCAGGGAGACGGCCAGCAACGGCCACATCACCGGGCCGCCCAAATCCATCAGATCTTCGACGTGCTGCTCGGATTTATGAAGAAAGCTCAAGAAAGTTTCGAACACCCGGCTGCCCATCGTGCCTCCTCTTCGTGGGCGAATTAGACCCTGTTCTTCGGCGGAATGTCCCCATCCGCCGGGGCATTCCGCCGTTCGAGGCGAGCCGCGAGCGCAGCCGAGGCATGCGCATCGAGCAAGGCGGCGAGGGTCTGGCTCTTCCCCAGCAGCAGGCTGTGCAACAGCAGGATCGGAATGGCGGTAACCAGCCCCTCCACGGTAGTGACCAAGGCCTCCGAAATCCCGCCCGACATCAATTTCGGGTCGCCCGAGCCATGCAGGGCGATCGCCTGGAAGGTCTTGATCATGCCGGTCACCGTGCCGAGCAAGCCCAGCATCGGCGCAATGGCGGCCACCAATTTCAGGAAAGGCAGAGCCCGCTCCAAGTGTGCCTGTTCGCCGGTCAATGCCTCTTCCACGGTCAGGTACAGGACCTCCTCCTCGTTCGTGTTCGCTTGTTCGAGCCGCGCGAGCACCCGACCCAGAGGGTTGTCGAGCCGGGGTCGCGACGACTGTAGCTGGTTTCGGATACGCTGCCCGATCCGCGTCAGCTCGACGAAGCGGTAGGCGGCAAGTGCATAGGCAACGCCCGCAAGCACCAGGATCAGGTAGCCGACGACGCCTCCCTGGGCTATGCGTTCGCGCAGAGTCGGAACCTGCACCAACAACTGCAAGGTTTGCCCAGCCGAGGGATCGATGGCCACCGGCGCCAGCGACGGCGCCTCCACGCGGGCATACTCCCGAGCCAAATCGAGGAGGTTCGGGGCCGGCTGCCTGGGCAGTTCGATCAAGCGGTCGACCTCGGGTGAATAAACCAGGTAACGTCCTTCGGAGAGGAAGCTGAATCCTCCCAGACGAAGCACTTCTTTCTCGGCTGCCTGCCCGCTCGGTGCGTAAACCGGAGCCCGGAAGCTTGCGATGCTGCCCAGGGCGTCGAGCTGGTTCTGCAAGCTGGCGAACAGCTGCGTCAGTTCGTGGGCGTTCGGCATATGGCGGCTATCGGCGAGCCGGTCGATCAGTTCCCGTTGGTGCGAAGGATCGCCCGCCAGAACCTGCTGCACATAATAGGGCTTGAGATTCGCGGCGCTCTCGCGGATGCTTAAGAACAATTCCTCCTTGGCCGCCAGCACCGTCGTCAGTTCAGCCTCCACTTCCGACGGCGGGGCCGGCTGTTCGGCTTTCGCCTCGAGTGCGGCCAGGGCGGACGGAAGAAAAACCCCGAACACCGCACAGGCGGCCGCAATTCCCAGGACGCGGAGCACGCAAAGCGGCCTCACGGTGACTTGGGCCCCGGCAGCGGCAGCACCATCAGGTGCGGGGGTTCCAGCTTGCGCGCCGTGCGTAGCCCGCGGGCGATGGCTTCGTTCTCCTCGCCGGACAGTCGCTGCCAGCGCCGCAGGTCGTTGCGCCAGATGCCCGATTCGTGCCCATCCAGGGTCTGGTAGTAGAGCGCCAGGCGACCGATGCTTAGGAAATCCACCAGGCGTTCGTCGTTCCCCGTCCGGAGCACAGCCCGGTAAGCTTCGACGCTCCTCGCGTAGTCGAGCTCGACCCGGTAGGCTTCCTGAACGCGCCGATATTTCTCAGCCGCGGACGCGGCAGGATCGCGGATCAGCTTTTCCAGCCTATCGAGCCGATCACGGCGTTCTTCGAGCAGGAAAGGAGGGCCATTTTCGATCCCTTGCTTCAATGCGGAAACAGCGTCGGACAAGATGCCGTTCAATCGCTGGTCGAGCTCGGAAAGCGTCTGAAGCTTCGCTTCCGCGGCGTCCGGCGATGCAGGCGGCTCGGACGGAGTCGCCCCCGGCCCGTTAGGAGGCTGAGTCGGCGCAGCCGGCGTCAGGGACGAAGCGATAGCCAGCAGGCAGCCGGCGATGGCGGGTAGTACGTTGCGGCGAGGGAACACCTTGGGTGAACCAATTCCAGGCTTATAGTCGCCGCAGGATATCACAGGCGTTTCAAAGCCGAGCAACGGGAAAACTTCCCGACCGGAGCGTTGGAACATTTCTCTTGCCGCAAACGTCCGATGTGAATGCTACGCCGCCTCGCGGTCATGGATTGGTTCCTGATCGGGAGTCTTCGGGAAACGATGCCTCCCGAACTTGAGCGCGCTATTTAGAGCGTATCCCAGTAGGCCGTTCGCCCTGAGCCCTTCGACTTAGCTCAGGACAGGCCTGTCGAAGGGTTTTGGGCACCTACTGGGATAGGCTCCTACTCGGTAACGGAAACCGTCTCCCGACGCCGCACCAGCAGAAGCAAAAGCGCCCCCGGCAGAGCCGTCAATAGATGCAGGGCACCGAAGATCAGGGATACGGCGAGGCTTTGCTCGGGCGTCAATCCGGCGGGAGCCAAGAGAAACACCGCGGCTGCCTCCCGCTTGCCCCAATCGGAAACCAGCCCCGGCAGCGAACTAACACCCAGCAACAACAGCGGCCCGAGCATGAGCACAGTCAGAGCGTCGCCGGAAATGCCGAGCCCGACGGCCGCCAAGGCGAAGTTCGCGGCCAGCAGTAGCTGGATCAGCACGGACAACCCGTAGTGTCGAGGCGAGCGCAGCGGATTGCAAATGGCGAGCACGACGCCGGCATGCAGCCGCGCCATCGGCCAGAATCTTCGGAAGACGAGCACGGCGACGCTCACCGCAGCGATCAGGATCAGGGCGAACAAGCCGATCTGAAATCCGGGAAATTCGCTGTACAACCCCAGGTAAACCGGCGTCAATCCAAGCACCATGAGGAGCAGGACGATCTTGCCGGAGAACCGGTCTATGACCTGGCCGATAATGAGCTGCCAGGTTTCGGCGCTGCCCCGCATCAATTGAAACCGCGCGAGTTCGCCGACCACCAGCGGCGGTCCGCACTCGCTGACGCTTTGGCTGATCCAGAGGACACGGATGAAGTCCTTGAAAGGCGCACAGATTCCCAAGGCACGGCTGATATACCACCAGCGCAGCGCAAACACGGCTATCGAGAGCAGGAAGATTCCGACGATCGCGACACCCATGGCGGGATCGAAGCGGCTGAGTTGAGTTATCAGCGCGGAGCGGTCTATCTTGGCGAAAATGAAGGTCAAGACCGCCAGCATCATGATAAAGCGCACGCTCCGGCGATTGAGCCACGCCCCCGATTTCAGGAGAACTTGTTTCACTACTTTGATGCCTTATTTATATGGAGATCATCGTCGGCTCGGGCGCCGTGAAATCGAACCCCGCGCGTAGTCTTAGAGCATCTTTCATCGGTTTTTTCGTCATCGTTCTCGCACTGGGATTGCCCGGCTGCTCCGGCGATTCGCCGGAAGCCATGTTCGAGAATTACCTCGACCGCCTCGCGAACGTGACCGAGGTCGACATCGACGAAGCTATTGCACCGCCCGCCGTGCCGCCTTATCCGCGGCTACGGGACATCGTGCTCCCGATCGATGATATCCGAATCGGCGTCATCACTTATCTCGAAATGACCCGATGCGGGCTGGTCGGCGAAATCAGCGCGCGGAACAGCTCTCTCGGACGAGTACAGCGGGAAAGCGGCCGCTTCCTTTACGAGCTGAATCTGTTTCGGAAACTCTCCGAGTGCGAAGCGAGACTTGGAGGACCGGGCGAAGACCCGGAATTCGGCCGCAAGATAGAGTCCCTCCGGCAAGCGAAAGCCGACAATTTACCCAAGGCATTCTGGAACGCGACCTTCGCGGCCAAGGAATTCCGCGTCTTCATGGATACGGCAACCGCCCCGCTTCTGCGGAGCGAAAAGATTTCCGTGGCCCGCTTCGAAAGGCCGATTCGGTATCTCGCTTCGCTGGGCGCGAAACTCGAGGAAGCGCCTTCGATACCTCCAAGCGAATTCGAACAGCACTATTTCGAACTTCAAACCGATAAGACCGGCGGCAAAATCGTACGCGCCCTGAGCCTTAGCGGGTTTTATCTGGACCGGGTCGGGCTGCTTCTGGAACAAACCGCATCGACCGGGCGAATGTGTCCCATGGGCAAAAAAACCCGGCGGGCCGAGTATCTGTTCAATGTATTCGTCAAGTTTTACGCCGGCGAAGTGCAATCCTACATCAGCCGGCTTCATCAAACCGCGTCGCCATTGATCGAAAGCGTGAGGCATTTGAAAGAAAGCCAAAGGGCCGAAATCCCGCCAGCATTCGACAGCTATTACGCCGCGACGCTCGACCCGGCAACCGAGCAAGGCCTGTGGCATCGCTTCAACGCCGCACTGCAACGCCACACCCGCGCCTGGCAGGCAGTATTGAAACCCTGCGGAATGATGCCGGGGGGACCCGCGGCTTAAGCAAGTAGGTCAGATTTCGTACTTGCCCGAATTCTGCGACGGGACGACTGATGCCATTTCATGGGAGTCGAAGGAAGCGAACATATCCCGCGCGGAATGACATGTCGGAAAAGACGGATAAAATTGTTCTGACGAGGGCGACGCGGAACGGCAACCGCTCCTCGGCATTACCAAGATCCGGCGTTTATTTGATACAACAAGGAAAACCCATGAGCACTCTGACACTCGATATCGCCAATGCCATTATCGACGGCGCATTCAGAAAAGCGCGGGACTTAGGATTGGCACCGCTGGCAGTGGCCGTTTTGGACGAAGGCGGTCACTTGAAGACGATGCAGCGGCAGGACGGCGCATCTTTCATGCGAGGTTCCATCGCCTTGGCCAAAGCCTGGGGAGCCATAGGGATGGGCGTATCCTCGCGCGAATTGGGTAAAATGGCGAAAGAACGTCCCCATTTCATGACGGCCTTGACCGAAGTGGCGGATGGCCGGCTCATGCCGGTGCCAGGCGGTGTGCTGATCCGCTCGGCGGACAATCGGATCGTTGGCGCGGTCGGAATCAGCGGCGACTTGTCCGATCTCGACGAAAGTTGCGCGATTGCGGGAATCGATGCCGTCGGCCTAATCCCGGATTATGGGAAGAAATAACGATATACTGGCGTTTGCGTTCCCGGTCCGGCTGTGGCGTGGCCGGCGGGGCGGTCTCGGCTTGTTCGGCACAAGCCGGGCTCCGTCGGTGCAGCGGCATTTTCCGGACAGAACGACCGAACCCGGCACACACAACTTATTCGGTATCGACTCGGCAATATTGGTGTTTATACTGTTTGCCTTTTTTACCGCGAAACCCCAAAAAACCTGTAGTGAAGAACCTCGTCAAGACTCGAATTCCGACCGGCTACGGCGAATTCACCCTTTATCTTTACACCGAGCACGGCAAGGACCACCTTGCCTTGGTGAAATCGGACGTAAACGGTGAGAGCGGCGTCCCCGTCCGGGTCCATTCGGAATGCCTGACCGGCGACGTCTTCGGCTCTCGGCGCTGCGACTGCGGGGATCAGCTCAAACACACCCTTCAATATCTCGGACGCTCCCGCTGCGGCGTACTGCTTTATCTGCGTCAGGAAGGACGCGGCATAGGCCTCCGCAAAAAGCTGGAAGCCTATAATCTCCAGGACCGCGGCCTCGACACGGTGGAGGCCAATATCAGCCTCGGCCATCAGCCCGACGAACGGAATTACGGCGTCGCCGCGCTGATGCTCAAGGATTTGGGCGTTCGCTCGATCCGGCTCATCACCAACAACCCCCGTAAAGTCGACGAACTCACCGAATACGGGATCGAGGTCGAGGCGCGCATTCCCATCGAGGTCGGCCATCATGACGACAATGCCGGCTATCTGCGTTCCAAGGCCGAAAAGCTGGCCCATTTGCTGACATTTCGGGAAAGCACGCCGTTCCACCGCGAATTCGCATTCATCGAGCCGTTGATAGACCAGCTGTCGCTGGCCCATGCCCCGGCGGAAAGCGGCCCTTTCGTCACCCTGACCTATGCCCAAAGCGTCGACGGCAGCATCGCCGTCGACAGCCAGGTTCCCTATGCCCTGAGTTCGAGGCAGTCGCTGACGCTCACCCATTTCCTGAGAGCGCACCACGACGCGCTGCTGGTCGGGGTCAACACCATCCTCAGCGACGATCCCCAGCTCAACGTCCGTTACTATGAAGGCGAAGATCCGCAGCCGGTCATTCTCGACAGCAACCTGCGGACGCCGCCGGACTGCCGCGTTCTGAAGCAGTCGAAAAAGCCGCCCGTCATCGTGACCACCGGCGAATCGGACCCGGCCAAGCGCGAGGCGCTGCTCTCGGCCGGCGCGAAAATTCTCGTGGTGGGAGCAAGCGAGGACGGCTGCGTCGACTTGAAAGAAACCCTGACGAAACTGCGCCAAATCGGTATCCGCACCCTCATGGTCGAGGGGGGATCGAAGATCATCGGCACCTTTCTCAAACATCATTTAGTGAACTACTGCGTGATTACAATAACACCAAAAATCATAGGCGGGCTCAAAGCCATCGACGATCTGTGCCGCTCCGGCGAGCAAGCCCCTTTAAGCATCACGGACTGCCAGTACCATGTCCTGGGTTCCGACATCATCGCCTTCGGCCCGGTCGGATACGTCTGATGCGAGTACAAGCCGTTTGTCATGTAGCCCCCAAATCGGTGGCGGTGCAGGAAATCGATCTGCCCGCCCCACGGACCGGAGAATTACTGATCAAAGCCCTGTGCTCGGCCATCAGCCCTGGCACCGAATCCCTGATCTTCCGGGGCGAGGTGCCCGAGGATCTGCCTCGGGACACGAGCATCGGCAGTCTGCAAGGAAACTTCAGCTATCCGTTCCGGTACGGTTATGCCCTGGTCGGGGAAGTCGCCGCCGTGGGAGCGGACGAAGACCGGGACTGGCTGGGCCGCCGGGTCTTCGCCTACCACCCCCACCAAAACTACGCCGTCGTCGATAAGAAGGATTGCCTGGTCCTGCCGGAGGGGGTTCCGGCGGAGCGCGCCCTGTTTCTCGCCAATATGGAATCGGCGCTGAATCTGGTGTTCGATGCGGCGCCGCTGCCCGGAGAGCGGATCATGGTTTTCGGGCAGGGCATCGTCGGACTGCTCACCACCGCCGTCCTCGGCCGATTTCCGCTCGGAGAACTGATCACGGCCGATCCTCTCGCGTTCCGCCGACAAAAATCCACCGAGATGGGCGCGGCCCTGGCCATCAACCCGGCCGTCAAACGCGAAGTCGCGGCGCTTAAAGAGTGTCTTTTCTACGACGGCGCCGACGGGCTGGATGCCGCCATCGAAGTCTCGGGAAATCAGACCGCTCTGAACCAGGCCATCGAACTGACCGGTTTCGCCGGCCGCATCGTGATCGGTTCATGGTACCGCCAAAGCGAGGCGCCGCTCGATCTCGGCGGCCATTTTCACCGGCGGCGCATCCGGTTGGTTTCGAGCCAGGTGAGCACGATCGACCCGCGCCTTTCCGGCCGATGGAGCAAGAAGCGACGGCTCGATCTCGCCTGGGAGTGGCTCGCCGAAATCCGCGCGGAACGTTTGATCACCCATCATTTTGCGCCCAGTGCCTGCCAGGAAGCCTTCGAGCTGGTCGACAGCAAGCGGGCTGGGGTGTTGCAGCCGATTTTCGAGTACACCTGACGATCCGAGGAACCGCGATGTACCAGCTAGCCATCACCCGCGACTTCATCGCCCGCCATTTCCTGATCGGCGGAGACTGGGGCGCCGAGAATCATGAGCACAGCCACCACTACAAGGCGGAAGTACTGATCGAGGGCGAACAGCTCGACCGGCACGGCTATCTGATCGACATCGTGGATCTGGAGCAGGCGACCATGGCGCTGATCGGAGAGTTCAAGGACCGCGTACTCAACGATCTCGAACCTTTTCGCGGCCTCAACCCCAGCCTCGAACGCTTTGCCCGCATCTTCTGGGAACGGCTCAGAGATCGGGTGACGCTGCACGGCGTAAAGATGACGATCAAGCTTTGGGAGAACGACCGGGACTGGGCGGCCTTCGGCGGGACGCTTTAACTCCGGCGGCCGTGGACATTCCTTTCCACGACTATCTCGAAGCCAAGTTCGCGCTGGACGAGCGCAGCCTGAACCGCGAGGTCCAAACCGAGTTTGCTCGGTGGCTATCGGGCAAACCGCGCTTGACCTGCCTCGACCTCGGCACCGGTACCGGTGCTTCCGTGCTGCGGCTTCTGAAGCTGGCCCCCGAAACCGATTTGCACATCACCGCCGTGGATCGGGACGGGACCCTTTTGTACACCGCCCGAGAAAGAACGGCTGATCTGCTCCGGCAGAAAGGCTTGTATGTCTCGGTGGAACCGGCCGGCATCCGCGCCCGGCAAAACGGCCGTGAAATCGCCGTGGATTTCGTCTGCAGCGACCTACGACACTTCGAACCGAATAAAGCCCCCGGCTCTTATGACGCGGTCATTGCCCACGCGGTGATGGATCTTCTGCCGCTCCGGACCATGACCGGACGGATCGCGCGCTGGCTGCGGCCGAAGGGAATCTTTTACGGCAGTGTCAACTATGACGGCGAGACCGTGCTGTTTCCGGTCTATGCCGATGAAGCGTTCGAAAACTCCATCCTTGCCGTATACGACGCTTCCATGGAAGAGCGCCGGGTATGGGACGAAAACAGCGGCGGCGCACGCTCCGGAAGACGGCTGCACCGCGTCCTCGGCGAAACCGGCTTCGAACCGATCGCCTACGGCAGCTCCGACTGGAACATCACCCCGCTCCGCCGCATTTATCGCAACCGCGATGCCGTTTGCCTGGCCGCCCTGCTGAACATGATCCGGGACGAAGCCCTAAGATCGGGACAATTCTCCACGGATTCGCTCGACCGATGGTACCGGGAACGCTCCGAGCGATTGACGGCCGGAGAACTCGGCTTGATTATTCATCAGATCGATCTGTTGGCGGAGAAGGTTTGATTTTCGGTATTCGGCGGGTTACACCGGGATACCGGCTAACCCGCCCTACGAAGCCTATGGGTTCCGAGTTACGGAACGGCCGTTATTTCGCGCCCTGATGACGAGGGCCGCCGTGGTGCTTCCATTTATGAGCGCGCCCGCCGAACGGGGTCAGGTCATCGAAAACTTTGCGCTGTTCCAGGGTCAGAACTTGTAGGATGCGGTGACGAAGGAACCGCATCGCTCGCGATTGATGCGGTTCGAGCACTCACCACATCCACGATTCTATGATGCTTTTTGAAATAGCTTAATGTTCTGAATTTAAGCGGAGCCAGCACGAGGACGCAGCCAATCCAATAGGTCTCCCCGGCTTCAATATCCCTGGAACAGAAAATCCAACGCGCCGGTAATCACCGCCCAGTTGTCCGCCAGAGAGACTACCGGTGTTTTCAGCAGGCGCAGAGGCACGGCGGCGAGCTTGGGTGTTTCCAGGAAACACGCGATCCCTTCGATTTCGAACACTGGTGTCAACCGGTCGGGAAGCTGACCGACCGGGAAGCGGTCCCGGCGGCGCAACGGCACGACCACGCGGGTGTTCATCTCGTGGAGCAGATCGCTTTGCACGTCGAGCAGATAAGGTACATCGTCCGCGTGCGGACCGCTGTTGCGATAGACGTCGAAACGCGCCATGTTAAAAGCTTCTCCACTCCTCCAACGGCAAGCCCTCCGTCTCCACGGCACGGTTATAGGCAGCTATGAACTCTGCATTGTCCTCTTGCCAGCGACGCTGCCGCTCCTGGCGCACCAGTTGCCGCAGAAATTGGTCACAGGCTTGGGAGATGTTGATGCCTAGGGCTTTAGCCTCACGCAACACATCGGCGGAAAGCGTGATATTGGTAGCTTTTTTTAGGGTGGTGGCGGTGGGCGACATGGCATGAGTCCCGAATGACAAGTAAAGTAATGCGCATGATAAACCAACACGATGATATGTGGCTATTAGATGCACTTACTTCTGCATTCGAAACTTGTCGGGTGCGGTGACGAAGGAAGGGTTGTGACTAAAGCAACCGTTTGCGATTGGAAGGGGGGCTCTGGTGCTCCCAGAGACCCCGTTTGCGATTGGAAGGGCGGCTAACCCGCCCTACCGAACTCTATGGATCCCGAGTTAAGGCGCTTCCCGTTACTTCGCGCCCGGATGACGCGGGCCGCCGTGGTGCTTCCATTTGTGAGCGCGCTCGCCGAACGGGGTCAGCTCATCGAAGACTTTGCGCTGTTCCGGGGTCAGCGTGGCGTAGAAGGTCTTGGTCGCGGCCAGGGCTTCTTCGAGATAGGTCTGTTTTGCCTTATTGTGGGCGATCATTTTTTCCAGACGCTCCGGGGCCGGCAGGTTCTTCATGGCCTCGCGGTCGGGACGGGACTGTTTCTTCTTTTCCTTGATTTCCTTGATCTTGGCGGACCAGGTATTCCAGTCGGCTTCCTGCGCCGACGTAAGCTTCAATTCCTTGCGCAGCTCGGCCATCCGCTCCTCCATGAAGCGCTCCCGCCGCTCCGCCCGCGAACCGGCGGGACCCTGGTTGTAAGCGCCGGATTCAGGCTTGGCTTCTCCGGACTCGGCGATTGCGGCTACGGGGGTGAGCAGGGCAAGAGTGATCAAGAGTGCTTTAGGATAAGATTTCATGTGGATTCCTCCGGTTTTGTGAAACGTCGGCCGAAGCCGATTCTGTTTAGACCGCCGGGACCGTCCCGCCGTCTTCGGAATCTATTTCACACCGGCCATGTATCGGACATGTGTCCGGCAGGCGGTGATTTTGTATCATTTTTTATCGTCGGCAGCAGGCGATACAAAACGATACAAAAGCCCATGACTCGCGCCGGCAACCGCGGTAAAAAGCCTCCATGGAAGCCACAGAGCATATCCTCGTCGTCGACGACGACCGCGAAATTCGCCTACTGGTCGGCGACTATCTTAAACAGCACGGCTACCGCGTCAGTCTGGCCGCCGACGGCCGGCAGATGCGCGAAATATTGGAAAGCAGCGGAATCGACCTTATCGTCCTCGATCTGATGCTGCCCGGCCAGGACGGCTTGAGCCTGTGCCGCGACCTGCGCGCGCGTTCCGATCTTCCGGTACTGATGCTGACCGCCCGCGGCGAGCCTATCGACCGGGTGCTGGGGTTGGAAATGGGCGCCGACGACTATCTCGCCAAGCCCTTCGAACCGCGCGAACTCCTGGCCCGCATCCGCAATATCCTGCGCCGCGCCCGTTCGCTGCCGAACAGGGGTGTTTCGGACTCGGCGCATCGCTGGCGATTCGCCGGCTGGACCCTGGATGGGCAGA
>NZ_JBDIVO010000114.1:0-12499 GCF_039794385.1 Methylocaldum sp.
CGAAATGGGCGGCCAGCTCCCAGGGTTTGCCGCCTTCCGGAAGAGCGTATCGGCCGTTCAACAGCCGGGACGCGGTCGGTTGGCTGGCGCCGATAATGCTTTTCAGATCGCTGGGCCCCAATCCCAGACGGCGAGCGGCCTCGATCACTGCTCCGGTGAGGACGCGCGAGCGGTCTGTGGCGGGGGCTGAAGCTGGGTGTGTCATGGGGTCTTTCCTCGCTTGCTTGCCAACAGGTTTATTCTACTGAATAAACCTATCACAAAACACAACGTGTGAATATCCGTTAACAGCCGGATGCACACCAGATCTATCGAAACGGTTATTTCGTCAATCCACCACTCCTGCCCCACTTTCTCGATGCGAAAAATACTCGGTTGGCGGACAATCCTAAGCTCGGCTCTCCATTCCGAAGGTTGAAGCGTGCGTAATCGGCCGGAAGGTGTGGTCAAACCTATACGAAAGCGCTTGATGAGTTTCGAAGTCGCGATCCAGCCGACGAGGACGTGAAAAAGACCGACCGCCCCAAACCGACATGAAGAAAAACACCCTCCTAGCTCAAGAAAGCCGGCATCCCGATGACTCGCTAGCCGCGTTCTTCGAACGGCAAACCCGGCGTCACGGATCTCGGGAAGCCGTTCGCTATAGGCCAAGATACCGCACCATTCGCTGGAGTTACGACATGCTCGGCGAGCGCGTGTTCGGATTGGCACAAACGCTGGCCGCACACGGCATCGGAACGGGCGATCGGGTCGCTCTCTGCGCGGAAAATTCGCCACACTGGGTTGCGGCCTTCTTCGCCATCCTGGCCCGCGGCGGCGTGGTGGTGCCTCTGAATCCGAAAAGCACTCCGGATCAGATCGACCGGATCAGCAAATCCGCCGAGCCTAAGCTGGCCCTGCTATCCCCCTCGCTCGCCTGGCCCGACGAGGCCGTGCCGTGCTTGCCGACGGCCGACTCGTCCTACTCGGCGAACGAAGCCGCGGCCATGCGGGACAAAGCCGTCTTCGAGAACTCCGGCGGGCTCGCCGAAATCATCTACACCTCGGGGACGACCGGCGATCCGAAAGGCGTCATGCTCTCTCACGGAAATCTCCTGGCCGATCTCGACGCCGTGATGAAAGCGGTGCCCTTGACGCCCGACGATCATATCCTCACCTTGCTCCCCTTGTTTCACGTGTTCGGTCAAATGACGAGCCTCCTGTGCTCGCTGTACAGCGGATGCTCGGTCACCTATATCGCCGCCCCGACGACCCGCGCCATTCGGGAAGCATTGACCTACACGCCGGCGACTCATCTGGTCGTGGTGCCCGAAGTGCTCAAGACCATGATGGATCGCCTGGAAAGCCGGCTGGGCCGAATCCCCGGTTTCCTCCGGCGCGCGCTGCGCGACCGCATCCGTTCCCGCATCTCCCGGACACTCCGGACCATCGTTTGCGGCGGCGCTCCGCTCGATCCGACGATCGAGGACAAATGGTGGAACCTGGGCTTCGAGGTCTTGCAGGGCTACGGACTCACCGAGACGAGCCCGGTCGTCAGTACCAACACCTCCGCCGCCCATCGCGCGGGATCGGTCGGAAAGCCTCTGGACGGGGTCGAGGTCAGGCTGGCTCCGGACGGCGAAATCCTGGTCCGAGGCCCGATCGTGATGCAGGGGTACTATCGGGATGCCCAACGCACCGAGGCCGTTCTGGACCACGGCTGGTTCAAGACCGACGATGCCGGACGCTTCGACGAGGACGGATTCCTGTACGTCTTCGGACGCAAGAAATACATGATCCTGGGGCCGAGCGGCGAAAACGTCTTTCCCGAGGATCTGGAAGCCGAACTGAGCCGGGTTCCCGGCGTCATCGACAGCGCCGTAGTGGGCTTGCCGAGGAACGGCCGGACCGTCGTTCATGCCTCGCTGCTCTGTGAGCCGAACCGAGCCGCCGGCGCCGTGGCCGAAGCCAACCGGCATTTGGCGCCGCACCAGCAAATCACGAGCTGGTCTGTTTGGCCCGAGCCCGATTTCCCGCGTTCGGTCACGCGCAAGGTAAAAAAAGAGGAAGTCATCAAAAGACTCGGCAGCGAACCGGCCGGCCGGCCGTCTCAAGGCGGGCGGATCACGCCGCTCAAGCGGCTCTTGGTCGAGGTGACGCAAACGGAGATCGGAGAAATCGACGATTCGACGCGGATCGTAGCCGACCTGAACCTGGATTCTCTGCTGCGAATCGAGCTGGTCTCGCGGATCGAGGACGAATTCGGGGTTTATATCGAGGAAATGCAGATCACGCCGGAACTCACGGTCGCCGATTTGGACGCGCTTGTGCAAGGCCAAAAGGGACGAATGCCCCAGTTGGGGCGTTATCCACGCTGGTCGAACTCGGCTTGGGCCGGCCGATTGCGGCCCGCGGTAAATCAGGTTGTCTTCCGCTGGTGGCTTTCGATCTTCTGCCGCTTGCGCGTAAGCGGCGAGGAAAACCTGACGAATCTTCAGGGGCCGGTGCTGTTCATGGCGAATCACCGCAGTTTTCTCGATCCGGTCATCGCGACCTGGACGATTCCAGAAGTTATTCGCTCGCGCCTCGGCATCGCGGCCGGCACCGAGGTTCTCTACGGCAAATACCCTTGGTTCGCGCCGCTGGCGGAACTCGCGTTCAATGCCTTCCCGTTTCCCACCGGAACCCACGAAAACATCCGGCCGGGGCTCGATTATATCGGCCGCATGCTCGACGACGGCTGGAACGTTCTGATTTTCCCCGAGGGAGGGCTGAATCGGTCCGAACGGCCGCTGCTCGATTTGAAGGGCGGCACCGGCGTGGTCGCCGTCGAAATGGGCGTCCCCGTCGTACCGCTCGTCATTCAAGGCACCGAGAAAATCCTCCCTCCCGACACCCTCGTGCCGAAGAGGCGGGATCAAGTGAGCGTCCGCTTCGGAAAGCCCTTGAATTTGGCAGGACAGGAATACGCCGACGCGACTGCGAGTATCGAATCGCATCTGCGACATTTACTTGAAGATCGGGAAAACCGCGAATCAGCTCGTCGTAGGCCGGAATAAGCGCAACGTTTCCGGCACCGGCTCCCGGCGATGAGTCCTTGTCCCCGACATCGTTTGACCCAAACCAAGATGTCGGGAAAGGATTCCCGACCTACCAGACGGCCCAGGCCCGTAAGTCGGCAATCCCTTGCCGACAAACCCGCTGGATCGCGGAAAGGGTCGCGAATAAAGCAACCGTTTGCGAGCGGGCGCTACCGCAGACCAAAAATGCTCTATCCGAAGACTGTCAGGTCTTTTTCTTGTGCCTGATCAGGCGCCGACGCTTTCGAACCTGGCGGGCGGAAAGAATGTTGCGTTTGCCCTTGAACGGATTCTCGCTGCTCCGGAACTCGAGCTTGATCGGCGTTCCCTGTATGTCCAAGGTATCCCGGAAGACGTTGATCAGGTAGCGTTTGTACGCCCCCGGCACTTCTTCCGTTTGATTGCCGTGGATCACGATGACCGGCGGATTCTGGCCGCCCTGATGGGCGTATTTGAGCTTGATGCGCCGGCCGCGGACCAAGGGCGGTTGGTGCGCGACCAGGGCGTCCTGAAGGATTTTGGTTAGCCGCGAAGCGGACAAATCCCGCGTCGAAGCCTCGTAAATGGATTCCACCGTATCCAGCAGATTGCCGACACCCGTGCCGTGCAGGGCGGAGATGTAATGCTTTTCCGCGAAATCAAGGAACGGCAGTTTCAAATCGATCTGGCGCCGCACGTTGTCTTTCTGGTCCGGACTGAGCCCATCCCACTTGTTCAGGCCGATGATGAGCCCGCGGCCGATTTCCAGAACCATGCCCAGGAGATTGGCGTCCTGATCGGTCACGCCCTCGCGGGCATCGATCAGGAAAATCACCACGTGGGCCGTTTCGATCGCTTGCAGGGCCTTGATGACGCTGAACTTTTCGATGGTTTCCGAGACCCGCCCGCGGCGGCGGATGCCGGCGGTATCGATCAGGGTATAGGCTTTGCCGTGACGCTCGAAGGGAATGTAGACGCTGTCCCGCGTCGTTCCGGGCTGATCGTAGACGACTACCCGCTCCTCTCCCAGAATGCGATTCACCAAGGTCGATTTGCCGACATTGGGACGCCCCACCACGGCGATGCGAATGCCGGGCGATTCTTCAGTCATTTCCGGCTCTTCCGGAGCCGGCAACTTGGCTTCCAGCTCGTCCAGCAGCGTATCGATTCCGATCGCATGGGACGCCGAGATGGGGTGGGGCTCACCGAGGCCGAGAGCGTAGAACTCGCCCGCAACGACCGCCAAATCCGCCCGGTCGATCTTGTTCACCACCAGAAGAACGGGCTTTCCGGTCTTGCGCAAGCGTTCGGCAATGGCTTCGTCGCCGGCATTGAGGCCGTGGCGGGCGTCGACCAGCAGCAGGATCAGGTCCGCTTCCTCCAGCGCATAACTAACCTGGCGCATGGCCTGTTCGTCGATGCCGAGTTCGGTCTCGACGATACCGCCGGTGTCGACCACGAAATAGTCCTTTTGACCGCGCCTTACCCGGCCGTATTGCCGGTCTCGGGTCAAGCCAGGGAAATCCGCCACGAGCGCGTCGCGGGTCCGGGTCAGATAATTGAATAGGGTGGACTTGCCTACATTAGGGCGGCCCACCAGGGCGACCACGGGCAACATAAACTACTCCAATCGCAAACGGTCATCCGGGGAGTTCCCGGATGACCCTTCCAATCGCAAACGGTCATCCGGGGAGTTCCCGGATGACCCTTCCACCGCGATGGCGGCCAAGGTGCCGCCGCTGGTATAAACGTAGATGACGTCGTCGAACACGACTGGCGTCGCCGCGATTGGGCTCTTGTCCACCCTGACCCGGCCCACCAAGCTGCCATCCTCCTGGGAAAGCAGATGGAGATAGCCCTCGAAATCACCTACCACGACATAGTCCTTGACCAAAGCGGGAGCCGTCAAACGCCGGAAGTGCAACTCGTCCTGTTTCCACAGATCGGCGCCGTTGCGCACGTCCAATTGCCAAACATCGCTGCTGGCGTCGGTTACGAACAGCGAGCGGCGGGCCGCCGCCATGCCGGTGTAAGAAGATAGTTCGGCCTGGCGCCAGAGCACGTCGCCGTCTTTTAACGATACGGCGGCCACGCCGCCTTGATAACCCGTCACGTAGATGGTGTCTCCTTTCACGATCGGATCGGAATCCATATCGACCAAACGCTCTATTTCGGAGCGACCGTGGGGCAACGCAATCGTCGCCTCCCATTCCGGTTTGCCGTCAGTCAAATTCAGGGCAATCAGCTTGCCGCTGCCATAACCGTCCAGCACGAAATCGTCTGCGATTGTCGGCGAACCACGGCTGCGAATCGAAAGTGCCGGTATCGTCCGGTCATGATACCAGCGCGTCCCACCGGTATTTTCGTCGAGCGCGGTAATGCGCCCGTCGCTGCTCCGTATCACCACCGTGTCGCCTTCGACGCGCGGCAAGGCGAGAATCTCGCTGGACACGTTGGTTTTCCAAAGCACCGAACCGTCGCCGTCATTCAGCGCCACGATCTCGGCGTTGCTGGTGCCGAGTATGAGCTTGCCCTCACCCGCCACGGGTCCGGCGGAAACGGCCAGCTCAATATCCACGGACCACAGCTTGTCGCCGTTGAGACGGCTGCGCGCCTGAACTTCGCCCTTGCGGTCGGCCGCGAAAATCTTGTCTTCGGTGACGGCGGGAACCAGGTTCACATATTGCTCGGCATAACCTTTGCCGATATCGACATCCCAAAGCACCGTCATCTTGACCGCGGGCTCGAAATCTTTGAGCTCCGCGGGCGGGTCGGCATTATCCGAAGCTCCGAAGTACTCTCCTATACCGGAGGCTGCTTCTTTCAGTGGACCAAGCGCACTACAGCCGGTCAGCAGCAGACCGCACAAAAACAAGACCAGAAAACGGCGCATCAGGACCCGGCTGGTTTCGGCGCGGCCGGTAGATCGTTAAGCTTCAGCTCCAGCAGCGGGGAAGCTTCGCCGAATTCTTTCGCGGCTTCGTAAGCTCTACGGGCTTCGTCGGGCCGGTTGGCGGCCGCGTACAGATCGCCTTTGAGCTCTTGGTAAAGACCCGCAAACTTGCCCATCTGTTCCGCGGTCAACGGCTCCAAAAGGCTCAGTGCCGGACCGGTTTCTCCCGAAGCCAGCATCACCTGGGCGAGACGGAGCCTTGCGATATGCTTGAAGTTTTCGTCCTTGGTTTTTGCAAGCGTCTCTTCCAGAACGGCCTTCGCGCCAGGCAAATCATTGGAATCGACCTTGAGCTTGGCGAGCAGCAACCGGGCGTAATCGGCATAGGCGCTCGACGGGTACGTGGCGATGACCCGCTCGCCCAATTTGATCGCGGGTTCCGTTTGCTTGGTTTCCGACGCCTTCAGCATTTGCAGATAAAGATTGGAGGCCTGCTCGTTTTGGCTGCGCACATTGCCCTGCCACATGTTCCAGCCGATGATGAGCGCGACGCCCAGAAGAACACCGAGAATCAGCGATTGCCGATTTTCTTTCCACCACCGCTGGAGCGCTTCTAAGCGCTCTTCTTCTGTCAAATACGTTTCCACTCGAACCTCGTCGCGTTAAATGAGTGCTTGCAAAAAGGGGATCAGCTCGGATTGCGAAAGGGTCGTCTGGCCGGCCTCGGTGCGTAAGTATTTGATGCCGATCAGCTGATCTCGCGCCTCATCTTCACCCATGATCAGCGCCAGTATTGCGCCGCTTTTGTCCGCCCGTTTGAATTGGCTCTTGAAACTGCCGCCGCCGCAATTCACCACCAGCCTCAAGTTCGGCAGGGCATCGCGCAAAGCCTCGGCCAGCACGGCGCCCTTGCGTTCGGCGTGTTCGCCCACGCGGATCAGATAAGCATGGGGCAGCGCCGCGGCATCCAGTTTTTCCGGGGATTCCAGTAGCTCGATCAGGCGCTCCATGCCGAGAGCGAATCCGGTTGCGGCGGAACCTTTTCCGCCCAATTGTTCGATCAGGCCGTCGTAACGTCCGCCGGCGCAAACCGTCCCCTGAGCGCCCAGTTCGTGGGTGACCCACTCGAAAACGGTGCGGCAATAATAATCGAGGCCGCGCACCAGCGTGGGATTCACGGAATAAGCAATACCGGCTTCGTGGAGAAGCTCCCTCAATCGCTGGAAATGTGTTTTGGATTCCTCGCCCAGTTCGTCCGTTAAAACCGGCGCCGCCTGGATCAGCTCGCGCATATCCGGATTCTTGCTGTCCAGAATGCGCAAGGGATTGGATTCCAGGCGCCTCTGGCTGTCTTCGTCGAGCTTCCCATAGTGCGTACGGAAGAAGTCCACCAGCTTGGCGCGATAACCGTGCCGCTCTTCGGCCGTTCCCAGGGTATTGATTTGCAGTTCGAGCTTGTGCGCGATGCCGAGTTCCCGCCACAGCCTGGAGCTCAGCAAAATCAGCTCGGCATCGATGTCGGGGCTCGCCATGCCGTAAGCCTCGACACCCACTTGGTGGAACTGGCGATAGCGGCCCTTCTGCGGACGCTCGTGGCGGAACATGGGTCCCGCATACCACAGCCGGTTGATCTGATTGTGCAGCAGGCCGTGCTCCATGCACGCCCGCAGGCAGCCAGCGGTACCTTCCGGACGCAGCGTCAGGGAATCGCCGTTGCGATCCTCGAAGGTATACATTTCTTTCTCGACGATATCGGTGACTTCGCCGATCGAGCGCTTGAACAGTTCGGTCCTTTCCACCAACGGCAGACGGATTTCCTCATAGCCGTAGCTCGCCATGACACGGCGCACCACCGACTCGACATGCTGCCAGCGCGGCGTGCGATCGGGCAGTATGTCGTGCATGCCGCGAATCGCCTGAATCTTTTCCATAGTCGAAAGGGTTGTCGTGGGGTTATTTAAGAAGCGGGAGTCAGTCTACCGAAATGTAGCGCTTGGCCTGCACGGCTTCCTTGGTATTTGGAAATTTCGACCGCAGGGTTTTCGCATAGTCTCTGGCTGCATGGAAATTGCCGAGACCGGCTTCGGTCTCGACGCCGATCCAAAGCGATCTCGGATCCGGTTCCGCCACGGCGTGATAGCGCTCCAAAAACGCGCGCGCAGACATGCCCTGACCGGTTTCGCGGCTCAGCTCGGCCATCTCGATCAACGCCGGCGCAAAGCGGGGATCGTATTCCAGCGCCTGACGCAGATACTGCTCGGCTTCCCCATTTTGACCTGCCGACCGGGCGCAAATCCCGGCATTGGTGAGCGCGATCCAGGGCGAGTTATAGAGCTTCGAACCGATGACTTCCCGGAACTGGCTCATGGCTTCGGCGTACCGGCCCTGCCCGCACAAAAACCGGCCGTAGTTGTTGCGGACGCCGAAGTTTTCGGAATTCGCCGACAAGGCCTTCTTGAACTCGCGCTCGGCGTCGGCCGGCTGATCCAGCCGCTGATAGAGCACCGCCAGCGCGTTGTAGGCCTCGCTGTTTCGTCCGTCCAGTTCGGCGGCCTTGGTCAGATCCTGTAGGGCCACCTCGTAGTTGCCCGCTTCCATGTATTGGATGCCCTTTCGAACATAAATGTCGGATTGGCTGAGCGAGCCGTAGGGATCGTTAGGACGGGTATTGTGCGTCTTCGACGATCCACAGGCCGCGAGCGCCACACACACTATCGGACCGATCAAAACCCGGAATTTCATGACTGTACAACCTGTAAGCGGTGGTGCCTGCGCGTCCGGTCGTTCACCCGCCCCACCAGCTGGCCGCAGGCCGCGTCGATGTCGTCGCCGCGGGTTTTGCGGGTCGTGGCGATCAATCCGGCGGCGTGCAGCATGTCGCTGAACCGGCGTATGGTTTCCGGACCGGAGCACCGGTAATTGGAACCCGGAAACGGGTTGAACGGAATCAGGTTGACCTTGGATGGCACGTGACTCAAGAGGCGAATCAAGGCCCTGGCGTGCGCGGGCGTATCGTTGATGCCGTCGAGCATCACGTATTCGAAGGTCACTTTGCGGCGATTTTCCCGCCCGACATAGCGCTTGCAGGCTGCCAGAAGCTCCTTGATCGGGTACTTGCGGTTGATCGGCACCAATTCGTTGCGCAATTCGTCGTCCGGCGCGTGCAGGGAGACGGCGAGCGCGATATCGGACACTTCGGCCAGCCTGTCCAGAGCCGGAACGATGCCTGAGGTGCTGAGCGTCACCCGGCGCTTGGAGAGCCCGTAGGCGAAATCGTCCAGCATCAGGCTGGTGGCGGCGACAACATTGTTGAAGTTGAGGAGCGGCTCGCCCATGCCCATGAGGACCACGTTGGTCACCCGGCCTTCACCGAGTTCGCGCCGCGCCACCCAGAGCTGGCTGATGATCTCGGCGGCGCTCAGGTTGCGATTGAACCCCTGCCGCGCCGTGGAACAGAACGAGCATTCCAGAGCGCAACCCACTTGGGACGATACGCACAAGGTGCCGCGCCCGTCTTCGGGAATGAAGACGGTCTCGATGCGGTTTTGGTCATCCAGTTGCAGCAACCATTTGCAGGTGCCGTCCGAGGATTTCTGCGCATAGGCGATCTCCGGCACGCGGATTTCGCAACGTTCGGCCAGCCGCGTCCGCAGCGACTTGCTCAAATTGGTCATCGCCGAGAAATCGGCGACGCCGCGCTGATGTATCCATTGCAGCAACTGCGTCGCACGAAAAGGTTTTTCCCCGATCTCGACGAAGAAGGCTTCCATCGCCTTCCGGTCTAGGCCGAGGAGATTCAGCTTTTCGCCGGAATTAACGGGTGCGGGGGCAGAGCTCATTCTCTTTGAAGAAAAATGCGATTTCCTGTGCCGCCGTATCCGGTCCGTCGGAACCATGCACCGCGTTTTCGTCGATGCTGACGGCAAAATCGGCACGGATGGTGCCGGGTGCGGCTTCCTTGGGATTCGTGGCGCCCATGATTTCGCGGTTCTTGGCGATGGCGTTCTCACCTTCCAGGACCTGCACCATCACGGGACCGGTGATCATGAAATTTACCAGATCGTTGAAGAACGGCCTTGCCTTGTGGACCGCATAAAATCCCTCCGCTTGCTCGCGGGAAAGATGCAGCATTTTAGCCGCGACGATTTTGAGCCCCGCTTTCTCGAAGCGGCTGTAAATTTCGCCGATCACGTTCTTGGCTACAGCGTCGGGTTTGATGATGGACAAGGTGCGTTCGACCGCCATTGGATCTCCTTGATTCGGATTCGCCGGTGTTGTGTAGTGAATGAAAACCGAGCGTTCTCGGCTTTCGGAAAAACGTTCGCCGCCCAGATACGGGCAGATAAAACATTGGGATTTTACTGGAAAATTGAGCCGATGATAAGAAATACCGGCCCTTGAACCCGTTTTCAAACGCCATGAGCAGCATCATGGCGTCGCACGGCAGATTGAAGCCGGCCTTTAGACCGCGAAACCTTCCCCGCAACCGCAGGTCGCCTTGACGTCGGGATTGTCGAAGCGAAACGCTCCGTTGATCCCCTCCCGGCGATAATCCACCCGAAGTTGAAGACTCAACTCGCCGGGCCAGAACTCCGGCCACCCTGGAAACTTATCATTATCATTCCCAAATCGACAGGAGAAGGGCGCAGGCTTTCGTTGTTTGACTTCCATGACCGCGCCAACGGAGTATCAACGGCGCGGGTGGGTTAGCAGAGCATAACCCGCTTTCAGAGATTCACCGACGCCCCCCGGCGCGATACGCGTCGCTGCTTCCCGCAGGGAGGTGGACTGATTCAAAATTAAAAGCAAATAACCAAAGTCTGACCCCTTCGCTCGTTCAGCGCATCATATGGCTCTGGATAAAAATCTAATTTAACGATCACCCTTTAACTGCTCAGACTTGCATTGTGCCTTGCCGCCTCTTCATCCGCGGGATCAACATAGTAATCGTCACAGGAGCGATAAGTCCTATTTCGGTTATCTTTAACGCGTCCGCCGAGTTGCGTGGCAATTTCAATCATCCATTTTAAAGTCTTCTCGTCGGAATTCTTTGTCATCAAATGACTTTTTGATAAAAATAGTTTTCCTGGAATATCCCCCATAGGGTCAAATACTAAAGTGCCTTTCTCCGCCCTGCTGCCTGTGTCACTTTCCTTGAGAGCAATATCGTTACGCGCTTTGGCTAACGCCTTTAGCTGGGCAAGCGATGGCGGTAAATAATAGAAAAGTTTCTTTCTGCCGAGCCACCACGGGCCATATCGTGTTTTTAGGCCCAGGACTATGAAAAATAAACCTTTCTTTACCGCCATTGCTTTATAAGGGGTGGTTATTTGAACGATTTTATGACACCTGCACCACTGTAAAGTCTATTGACATTGGTCAAGCCCTTACCACGCTCATATAACAGAGGAATTCCAAGACCATAATCAGCGCTATAATCCCTAACATGATTAGCCCATTGCCCTTTAGTCGTTAGGTCTGCCCAAAGCGCGGTAGGGCGCAATAGCGTACTCGCGTATTGCGCCGAATAGAGGCCGAATTCATGCGGCGGAATACGGGAGTACCCTATTCCGCCCTACGCAAGCTGGACGAGGAAGTCCAAAACTACCTATCCGCCCGCGCCGATTCCAAGGGAATCGCCTTATCGGAATTAATCAACAGTCTGCTGCGCAAGGATATCGAGTTGATCGAAACGGCTAAACAAGGACGGAATGAAAACGCCCGCGACAGCGGGCGTTTTTGGGCACCAGTGCAGTAGATGACCCTGCGGTGCCTGATGGCTAACGGGTCTCGCGAGGGTGTAAAAAGAACTGTGTAACTGGTTTATATAATCTGACAAAAAGGAAAATAAGAGATGACCAGTAACACAACCAAACAAGATGCCTTATTGGACGAATTGCTCAAAGGCTATACGAATCCGAAAGACATTCTGGGGGAACACGGCTTGCTCAAACAGCTGACCCAGCGTCTGGTGGAACGAGCGTTGGAAGCCGAAATGACGGCCCCTTTGGGGTATGCGCCGCATGCCCTGGAAGGGCGCGGCAGTGGCAACTCCCGCAACGGCAAGTCTGTGAAAACAATTCAGACCGAAACCGGGTCCTTGGCGATTGAGGTCCCGCGCGATCGCAACGGAGACTTCGAGCCGCAACTGGTTTCCAAGCGCCAACGCCGGCTCGAAGGATTTGATGAGAAGGTTCTGGCCCTCTATGCCCGGGGATTGTCGACCCGTGATATTCAGGGCCATCTGGAAGAACTGTATGGCGTGGAAGTCTCGCCGACGCTCATCTCCAATCGCAAACGGTCGCTTTAGTCGCGACCCTTCCAACGTCACCGAATCGGTGTTGGCGGACGTGAAGGCATGGCAGAGCCGGCCCTTGGCCTCGGTCTACCCGATCCTGTATTTCGATGCCCTGATCGTCAAATCGCGCGAAGCGGGACCGGTCAAGAACAAGGCGGTATATCTGGCCTTGGGCGTCAATCTGCAGGGCGAAAAGGAGTTGCTGGGCCTGTGGATTGCGGACACGGAAGGCGCCAAGTTCTGGCTGGCCGTCTTCACCGAGTTGAAAAA
>NZ_JBDIVO010000115.1:0-12494 GCF_039794385.1 Methylocaldum sp.
GGATTGTCGACGCCGGCATAGCCGGACGCCATCGAGCGCTTCATGACGATCGAGGTTTTCGCCTTCCAGACCTCCAGGACCGGCATGCCGGCGATGGGGCTGTTGGGGTCTTCCTGCGCCGCCGGGTTCACGATGTCGTTGGCGCCGATGACCATGGCGACGTCGGTTTCCGGGAAGTCCTCGTTGATTTCGTCCATTTCCAGCACGATGTCGTAAGGAACCTTAGCCTCGGCCAAAAGCACGTTCATATGGCCCGGCATGCGGCCCGCCACCGGGTGGATGGCGAAACGCACGTCGACGCCTTTTTCACGCAGCAACTTGGTGATCTCGTACACCGTATGCTGGGCCTGAGCCACCGCCATGCCGTAACCCGGCACCAGAATGGCGCGGCTGGCGTTGCGCAGGAGTTCGGCCGTTTCTTCCGGCGTGATCGGCTGCACCTCGCCTTGTGGTCCCGCCCCTGCCGCCGGCGCTACGCCGGTACCGGTACCGAACCCGCCGGCGATGACCGAGAGAAAATGGCGGTTCATGGCGCGGCACATGATGTAGGACAGGATCGCACCGGACGAACCCACCAGAGCGCCGGTCACGATCAGCAGATCGTTGGACAGCATGAAGCCGGTGGCCGAAGCCGCCCATCCCGAGTAGCTGTTGAGCATGGAAACCACCACCGGCATATCGGCGCCGCCGATCGCCATGACCATGTGCACGCCGAAAGCTAGCGCAACGGCCGTCATCAGCAGCAAGGGAACGAACCCGCCCGCAGTGGACTGCGCGTTGACGAAGCCGGCCCCCAAGATGATGGCTAGAATCAAAAGGCCCAGATTGAGCCAGTGCCGGGCCGGAAGCAGCATGGGTTTGCCGTCGATCTTGCCCGACAGCTTACCGAATGCGATGACCGAACCGGAAAAGGTCACGGCGCCGATCAGAACACCGAGATAGATTTCCACCTCATGAATGGTTCTCTCCACCCCGGTAAAGGCAGCGGTCGGATCGATGAAGTTCGCATAACCCACCAGCACCGCAGCCAACCCCACCAGGCTGTGCATCAGCGCGACGAGTTCCGGCATTTCGGTCATCTTGACCTTGATCGCGGCGTAGACCCCGACGCTGCCGCCGATAGCCATGGCGACGATGATCGGAACATAGCTGGTCACCTTCGGCCCGAACACGGTTGCGAGGATGGCGATGGCCATGCCGAGGATGCCGTAGAAATTGCCGCGCCGCGCGGATTCAGGATGGGAAAGCCCCCCGAGGCTCAAGATAAACAGTATCGTCGAGCCGATATAGGAAACGGTAACTAATCCTTCTGACATTGTTATTCTCTCCGCTTATCTTCTGAACATGCGCAGCATGCGCTGGGTGACCCAGAAACCGCCGGCCATGTTGACCGAGGTCAGCACGATGGCGAGCCCCGCCAGAATGGCGAGCAAGACACCGGGCGAGGAAATCTGGATCAAGGCGCCGATGGCGATGATGCTCGAAATGGCGTTGGTGACGCTCATGAGCGGAGTGTGCAGAGCCGGGGTGACGTTCCAGATCACCATGTAGCCCACGAAACAGGCCAGCACGAAAACGGTGAAGTGGGACATGAACGCCGCCGGAGCCACAGAACCGAGGCCGTAGAACAGGAGACCCGCCACGCCCAGCGTGATGCCGGTTTGCGCCCAGGCGGGCAGCAGCGGCTTCTTTTCCGCCTTCTTGATTTCGACCGGCGGTGCCGGGGTGGCGCCTGCCGGGGCTGCGGTGATTTTCGGCGGTGGCGGCGGCCAGGTGATTTCCCCCTCCTTGATCACCGTGGTTCCGCGTATGACCTCGTCCTCCATGTTGACGTCGATCGTGCCGTCCTTGTTCGGGCACAGCTCTTCCATCAGTCTCAGAAGATTGGTGGCGTACAGCGTGCTGGACTGACGGGCAAGCCGGCTGGGCAGATCGGCATAGCCGATGATGGTGACGCCGTGTCGGAAGACGACTTCGCCCGGGACCGTCAGCTCGCAGTTGCCGCCCTGCTCGGCCGCCAGGTCGACGATGACGCTGCCGGGTTTCATGGATTCCACCATTCCCGCGGTGATCAGTGTGGGCGCGGGCTTGCCCGGAATCAGCGCGGTCGTGATAACGATGTCCACGTCCATGCACTGGCGGGCGATCATTTCCTTTTGGGCCTTTTGGTAGCCCTCGCTCATCACTTTGGCATAGCCGCCGACGCCGGTGCCCTCCTCCTGATAGTTGACTTCCACGAACTCTGCGCCCATGGATTTGACTTGGTCTTTGACTTCCGGGCGGGTATCCGTTGCCCGGACGATGGCGCCGAGACCGTTCGCCGCGCCGAGGGCGGCCAACCCGGCGACGCCGCAGCCGATGACGAATACTTTCGCCGGCGGCACTTTGCCGGCGGCGGTCACCTGTCCCGTGAAGAACCGCCCGAAATGCTGGGCCGCCTCGATCACTGCGCGGTAGCCGGCGATATTCGCCATGGAACTCAAGGCGTCCAGCTTCTGCGCGCGGGAAATGCGGGGCACGCTGTCCATCGCCAGCACGGTGGCTTTCTTGGCCGCGAGCCGTTCCATGAGATCGGGGTTCTGGGCCGGCCAGATAAAGCTGATGAGATTGCCGCCCTCGCGCAAATAGTCGACTTCATCCACGGCCAGTTCGGGATGGACTTGAGGACCACGCACCTTGAGCACGATGTCCGAGCCGGCCCATAAGGATTTAGCATCATCGGCGATGTCGCAGCCGACTTCGCGGTAGGCATCGTCGGAAAAGTTGGCGCTGTCGCCGGCCCCGGTTTCCACGGTCACCGAGAAACCGAGTTTCATGAGTTTTTCGGCCACCTCCGGCACGGTTGCAACACGCTTCTCTCCGGCGTGTATTTCTTTGGGAACCCCAATTCGCATAAAACGTACTCCTCCTAGCGCTATCGAGCGCAACAATTACGAACGTTGTTTTTGTTCAAGAGGGCGAAAACAGGGCGCCAGAAGTCCCGTTCCTGGTGGGACGGAAATAGCTAACTTGCGTGCGACAATGAGAAATTCACAATCTATGTCTCGATAATTGACAAAATTTTCTGGCCCGGCTTAACGACCCCCGCACCTTCTTAAAGTAATTGCCGGGAGAGGTCAACTTATTTTGCCTCTGGCAACCCATCCGGATTGGGCTGCGGAACTCTTTGCAACGCCGCCGATCAGCCGGATTTTTCGGCGACCAGCATGTAGTTGACGCTCATTCCGGGACTTAGCCTGAATTTCCGAGTAAAGGGATCGATCCTGACGCCGGTGCGATCGAAAACACGCATGCCGCTTTCGAGAAGCATGCCTTCCAATTCCTCCGGTTTCGGAAACTTCCGCCAATGATGGGTTCCCTTGGGGAGCCAGCGCAGCACGTATTCGGCGCCGACGATCGCGGTAAGAAAGGATGCGGCCGTCCGGTTGAGCGTGCCGATGACCATCAGCCCTCCGGGCCGGACCAATCGGCCGCAGGCGCTCATGAAGAGCGGCAAATCGGCCACGTGCTCGACGACTTCGAGATTCAAGACGGCATCGTACGATTCGCCCTGTTCGGCCAAACCTTCCGCGGTGCCGCAGGTGTACCGGATCGCCAGACCGCTCGCTTCTGCATGCTGCTGCGCGATGCGGATATTCTTTTCCACCATGTCGACGCCGTGCACCTCCGCGCCGAGCCGCGCCATCGCTTCGCTCAGCAACCCTCCGCCGCAGCCGATGTCCAAGAGACGAATCCCCTGAAGCGGCACAGCTCGATTCGCGCTGCGACCGAAGCGTGCGCTCAAACGCTCGGAGATGTAACCGGCTCGAAGCCGATTGAGGCGATGCAAGGGCCAGAATGGGCCGTCGGGGTCCCACCAGGCATGGGCCAGCCGGTCGAAATGCGCCGCCTCGGCGGGATCGATTGTGGTTTTTGTGCTCAAGGTTTATTTTTCCAGAGGAAGGAAGCCCGATACGCGTGCCTTCGTCTTAGCGCGTGGCGAGGAATCGGGATAAAATCGCTTTTTTGATTGGAAAGACCGGATATTCAATGGTTCACGTCGGCATCATCATGGGCAGCAATAGCGACTGGGAGATCATGCAGCATGCCGCCCGTCAGTTGAAAGATTTCAATGTCCCGTTCGAAACGAAGGTGGTTTCCGCTCACCGGACGCCGGATTTGTTGTTTCAATACGCCGAAACGGCGGCCGATCGCGGACTCAAATGCATCATCGCCGGGGCTGGAGGCGCGGCGCATCTGCCCGGCATGATGGCGGCGAAAACCCACCTGCCCGTGCTGGGCGTTCCGGTGCCGACGACATACATGAAAGGCAAGGACTCCCTGTACTCCATCGTCCAGATGCCCAAGGGCATACCGGTCGCGACCTTCGCCATCGGCGAACCGGGCGCGGTGAATGCCGGTCTGTTCGCGGTGGCGCTGCTCGCCGTTCACGATTCGGACTTGGCCGCCAAACTCAAGGCTTATCGCCTTAAGCAAACGGAAGCCGTGCTGGGGCTGACGCTGCCGGAAATCGAATGATGCCGAAAGCAGGCCGCTGATTTTCCGAAACAGGACGTCCTGAAGCTAACTAGAATAAGAACGGCTGTCGTCTATCGACCCGTTCCCGTAGTTCCACATTAACCCTATCGACGATGAAACACATTCTACCGAATGCCATGCTCGGCATCCTGGGCGGTGGTCAATTGGGCCGCATGTTCACCATGGCGGCGCGGGCCATGGGCTATCGCGTCACCGTACTGGATCCCGACGGCGACAGTCCGGCCGGCGGATTGGCCGATGTGCACATCCGCGCTGCCTACGATGACCGGGCGGCTCTCGACAGACTCGCCGAAACCTGCGCCGCGGTCACCACGGAATTCGAGAATGTCCCGGCCGAAAGCCTCAGCTACCTGGCACAGCGCGTACGGGTAAGCCCTTCGGCGGAATGCGTTTCGATCGCTCAGGACCGTATCGCGGAAAAGCGATACATTTCCGGGGCAGGGCTCGGAGTCGCTCCGTTTCTCGCGATCGAGACCGCCACCGACCTGGATCGGAATCTGGCGGACCACTTGCCCGGCATTCTGAAGCTGGCGCGGCTCGGCTACGACGGCAAGGGCCAAATCCGGGTGAAAACCGTCGAGGAAGCGAAAGCCGCATTCGCCGAACTGGGCGGAAAGTCTTGCGTACTGGAGCGGCAACTGAATCTAAAAACCGAGATTTCGGTCATCATCGCCCGTTCTTCGCCGACCGAAGTAGTCTGCTTCCCCGTGGCGGAAAACCAGCACGAATCGGGAATTCTCGACGTCAGCATCGTGCCGGCCAGGGTTGCGCCGGCCGTCGCGACACACGCGCAAGACATGGCGCTTAAGCTCGCTCAAGCCATGGACTATATCGGCGTCCTGGCGGTGGAATTCTTCGTGCTGGACAACGACGACCTGGTCATCAATGAAATCGCCCCGCGCCCCCACAACAGCGGCCACTATACGCTGGATGCCTGCGCCGCCAGCCAGTTCGAACAACAAGTCCGCGCCTTGTGCGGATTGCCGCCCGCGGATACCCGCTTGCTGAGTCCGGTGGTGATGGTCAATCTTCTGGGCGATATCTGGCGGGACGACGAGCCGGCCTGGGACAAGCTCTTGAGCCAGCCCAACGTCAAACTCCATCTTTATGGCAAGAAGACTGCCCGCATTGGCCGCAAAATGGGACATTTCAACGTGCTGGCCGAAAACGTGGAAGCCGCCTTGTCGCAGGCACTGGAACTGAAACAGATGCTCCAGGCTTAGCCGGAAAAGCGGCGCTTCCGGCAAGCTGGCGGATCATGCCGAAAGACCCCCTTCAGGTCCTGCGCAGCGTCTTTGGCTACGAACGGTTTCGCGGCCAGCAGCGCGCCGTCATCGATCATCTGACGGCAGGGGGCGATGCGCTGGTGCTGATGCCCACCGGCGGCGGCAAGTCGCTCTGCTACCAGATTCCCGCGCTAATCCGCCCCGGTACGGGCGTCGTGGTCTCGCCCCTGATCGCCCTGATGCAGGATCAGGTCGAAACCCTGCTCCAACTCGGCGTTCGAGCCGCCTTTCTGAATTCCACCCTGGCTTACGACACACAGCGCCAGGTCGAGCGGAACTTTCTGGACGGCCAACTGGACCTCCTCTACGTCGCGCCCGAACGTCTCTTGACCGAGCGCGTGCAGGCGCTCATCGGGCGGGCCGAAGTCAGCCTTTTCGCCATCGACGAAGCGCACTGCGTGTCCCAGTGGGGCCACGACTTCCGCGCCGATTACTGGCAGCTCTCCTTGCTGCACGAACGTTTTCCCGGCATTCCCAGAATCGGCTTGACCGCCACCGCCGACGAGCGGACCCGGCAGGAGATCGTCGAGCGCCTCGGACTGCAGGAGGCCAGGGTCTTTTGCAGCGGTTTCGACCGGCCCAACATACGCTACCGGATATCGCCCAAGCAGGACGCGCGCCGGCAGCTGGTTCAGTTTCTCCGAAACGAACATCCGGGAGATGCCGGCATCGTTTACTGCCTGTCGCGAAAAAAGGTGGAATCGACCGCGGAATGGCTCCGCGCTCAAGGATTCTCCGCCCTGCCCTACCATGCCGGCCTTTCCGCCGAGGAACGCCAGAAAAACCAGCGGCGATTTCTGATGGAGGAAGGCGTGATCGTCGTGGCGACGATCGCCTTCGGCATGGGCATAGATAAACCCAATGTCCGTTTCGTCGCGCACCTCGACCTGCCCAAGAGCCTCGAGGCTTATTATCAGGAGACCGGACGCGCGGGACGCGACGGCTTGCCGGCCAATGCCTGGATGATTTACGGCTTGCAGGATGTGATCACCTTGCGGCAAATGGTGGAGGCCTCCCAAGCGGATGAACTGCATAAACGGGTCGAGCGCCACAAACTCGATTCGATGCTCGGCTTCTGCGAGCTGACCGGTTGCCGTCGGCAAGCGTTGCTCCGCTACTTCGGCGAAATCTCCGACAAACCCTGCGGCAATTGCGACAACTGCCTCAACCCGCCGGACACCTGGGACGGCACCGACGCCGCCCGCAAGGCATTGTCCTGCGTCTACCGCACCGGCCAGCGCTTCGGCGTTCACCACATCATCGACGTACTGCGCGGCAAATCCAACGAGAGAATACAGCGGCTGGGCCACGACAGGCTCAGCACCTTCGGCATCGGTCACGCCATGGACGAGAAACAATGGCTCTCGGTATTCCGTCAGATCATCGCCCAAGGCTATTTGACGGTGGACTGGGAGGCTCACGGCGCACTCCGTCTGACCGAGGAATGCCGCCCGGTACTGCGCAGCGAAGTCGACCTTCGGCTAAGGCGGGACAGTTACAAGGAGGCTTCGAGCGGCCGACGCCAGGCCGTCGAGCGCTTTTCCAACCCGGAAGACGAGCGTCTCTGGCAAGCCTTGCGCGCCTTGCGGCGCACGCTGGCCGAGGAGCAGGACGTGCCTGCTTACGTGATTTTTCAGGACGCCGTTCTGATGGAAATGGTCCAGTCGAGACCGACCAGCCGCACCGAAATGAGCCGCCTGGCGGGCATCGGCGAACGCAAGCTGGAGCTCTACGGCGACGAGTTTCTGTCGGTCATCCTGGAGCACGGAAGCGGCGACGGTTCGGCCTCGACCGCCAGCACGACGGCAGACGAAAGCCTGGCGCTATTCCGGCTCGGCATGAACGCCGAACAGATCGCTTATCAGCGCGGATTGACGATTTCGACCGTCTACGGCCATCTGGCCAGGGCCATCGAAACCGGGGCCGTGGAACTCGGCGAGGTGGTGGGTTTGAGCGATTCGGAAATCGGAGAAATAGAAGCAGCGTGGCAGAGCCTGCCGGAAGACCAACGGCGCGCCCTCAAGCCGCTATACCAGGCGCTGAACGGCAAATACAGCTATGAAGTGCTTCGTTGCGTGCGGGCCTATTACGACAGGCTGCGTAACTCGCCTGACTCCGAGGCATAGAGTGAACGCCCCCTCGGTGGGTTACGGTGCGCGTCTAAACCTGCCGGCGCAAATCCGGTCTTTCAAGGCGCACCTAACCACCCTTCCATGGCCCTTTTCAATCGCAAACGGGCCGCGACAGGAGCCACCCAACTGACGTAGGTCGGGAATCCTTTCCCGACGTAACAGGTCGGCAAGCGGGTACGTCGGCAAAGGATTGCCGACTTACTTCGCTGGGGAAATTCCGAAAAAGCCCTCCTCGGATCAGACGGCGTGCATGCTGTATCCGGCCCGAAGATCAAAAACTGGGCAGCGCTCCGCTTATTCCGCGTACCTCTCGTACAACCGCATCAGCATGGCGAGCTCTCCTTCCTGCGGCACGCACCAGCCGTCGAACTGGATGTCCTTTAGGATGCCCTTACCCTGCTCGTCGTCGCCCATGCCGGTAAAGACTTTCGCGACGGATTCCCCGAGGTCGGCGATTTGCGGGCTCGCGCAAAGAAGATGGAAGGCAAACTGGGTGTCGCTTTCGTCCACGACACGGGTATTGTTTCGAGTGAGATTGGACAGGCCGTAATAGGTCTTCTTCAGCATGAACAAGACATCCGACTGTTCCTTTAGAAGCAATTGCAGCGCTTTGATTTCGTTGCCCGCGAAGTGATGCTGGAACTTGGACGAGTCCAGCCCGTTCTCGTCGCAAAGGAAACGACCCAGCAGGTAGACGAAACTGCCCTGCGAAGCCGTGACTGCGCGGACGTCTCCCATGTCGGCGAGTGACCGCTCGTCGTTGGCGCGCATGACGATCACTACTTCGTCGGCCTCCCCCAAGGGCCGCAGCAATGGCACGAACTGCTGCCGCCGAATCATGGCACAGGCTTCGAAGGGCTTGGCGAAGAAGATGTCCACCGTTTCGTGGCCGATCTCATGTCCCGCCGGCAACTGCTCGAAATGGATCGCACGCTGCAAGTGCCGTTGCAAATAGGTATTGAGCAGGTACCAGCCGCTCAATTGAGCACCGACCTGTAGACTGGCCACGAAATTCAGTTTGCCCCGGGGATGCGGCGAACCCGATTCGACGGGACGCTCGGGTGCGGCTCGTACGGCGCTGACCACGGACGGCTGGGCCCGCTCCGACGGCAGGCTGACATCGGTGGTGAGAAAACGGCCTAGCCCCGTGATCTTGAACAGCATCGCGACCATGCGATTGGGGTTATTGACTTCGATCTTGATACCCTGCCTTTCCCAGTGTTCGAACAGCTTGAGGAGCAGAGACAGGCCCATTGAATTGACCCGCTCGACCTGTTTGAAATCCAAACTGACGCGGGCGTTGGCCGGAATGCCGTTCAACTGACCGAGGGTCTGCGCGGAATGGGCGTCTACCGAACCGGCAAAGGCGTAGCACAGCACGCCTTCCTCGCCGGACGGCAGGCTGTTAATGAAAAGTGAATCTGCCAGAGTCATGGCTTACAACCTCATCGTGCTCGCTGTGGTAGAGGAACTGGAATCCGGTTTTCAAGCCGACCTGCAAGGGCCGGCTCAGATCCCACAGAGTGGTGATCTGGGTACGGCGATGCGGTGTGACGCGCACCTGCAAGTAATCCGACATACGCCACATCAGATATAACCCGGCTCCACCGATACCGGCTTCGACGCCTTTCGCAAGCGTGTGAGTCAGATGGTCCAGGAAGATTGCCGGGGTCAAGGTGCCCCAGTTATCGGTAACCGACAAACCGATGGTGTCGGAACCTACCGCCAGGTGGATGCGCACGTGTTCGTTCTCGGACAGATTCCGCGTCGTTCCCTTCAGATAAAACGGGCGGCTTTGGCCGTCACGGGGCGCGCCGTACAACGAGTTCTCCACCATTTCGTCGAGGACCAACAGGATAGACTCGAGTTGGTCCGGCGCCATGACGCCCAGTTCCTCCAGCCAGGCGCGACCTTCCTCCATGAAGAACAGTTTGTCGTCGCTGTGGGTGAGCTGGAATTGCCGCTCCGCGACGCGCCCCGGGACGAGACAGTAAATATCATCATCCGGCGATGCTTGATGCTGACTGAGCAAATGTTCCCAACCGAGCCGATGGTAAAAGGCATCGTCGCGGGGCAATACCCGGCGGATACCGTCCACGCTGAGGCGCGGCAAGAGGTCGTGAAACTCGCCTTCGGACAGGAAAACCACCAGCTGGCGCGAGGTCGGCGAGGTAAAGTGATCGCTTTGGCCTCGGTAAAATCCCTCGGTGATGCGGATGAGCTGAGCCGAGTCCTCGTCGCGCGCGGCCTGGACCTCCACGCGATCGGTATGCTCCAGCACGGCCACGGTCACATCGTCGTCGAAATGGTCGCGTCCGCCGTAAGCCTTGAGTGCAGCGAGAATTTTTTCTTCCAGCACGCGCGGCTCGGCCTCGGCGTTTTCGTTCAGAATGGCTTCTAGCCGCTCGTAGCCGAAGGGTTCGCCGCGCGCCGATTCCTGTTCCACCACGCCATCGGTGTAGAGGAATATCCGGTCGCCGATATCGAGTTGCAGATCCAGTTCTACCGAGAGGTAATCGGAATCGCGGCTCTTTCCCAAGGGCAAGCCGCCCCCCTCGATCATGGTCCAGTGCTTATCCCCGCGCCGCTTGAGGTAAGGCAGCACGTGTCCGGCGTTGGCGAAGCGCAAGTGACCGGTGCGGCTGTCCAGACTCAGACAGCCCATGGTCATCAGCAACGACTGGTGCGCCGTTGCCAACATGGTTTCGTTGAGGGAACGAAGGATCTCCGCGGGGCGGGTCACCCCTTCATTCGCCAGCGGATAGAGACCTGCCTTGGCGGCGCTCACCATGGTGCCCGCCGCCACGCCGTGCCCGCTCACGTCGCCGATCACCATAACGGCGTAATAGCCGCCGACCTTGTAATAGTCGTAGTAGTCGCCGCCCACCTCGCTGGAAGTAGTCAAGGAGGCGACGCCGTGTACGCCCGGCAGAACGATGTCGGGGCTCGGCAGAATGGAATGCTGCAAGGCGGCGGCGAGGTTGATTTCTTCCTGCAGTCGGCTGCTCAGCTTTTCCAGTTCCACCAGGGTGGCTTGCAGACGATCTTCCGCCCGCTTGCGCTCGGTAATGTCGTCGCCGGTGATGAGGAACAGGACCGGCTGCTTGCTGTCCTGATCGCGGACCACCGTGGCATGCCAGATGATGTCCACCAGTTCCTCGCTACGGATTCGCATGGGAACTTCCGTCCCGGTCTCGCCGGACAGACCGCCCTGCACGACATCGTCGAACAAAACCCGCATTTGGCCCTGCTGTTCGGGCGTAAAGAGCATGGCAAAGAACTCGCTACCGCGCACCTCGTCCTCGGTCCAGCCGGAGATTTCCTGGGCATAGCGGTTGAACAAGATGATCTTGCCTCGGGTGTCCAAACCGATGATCAGCGCTTGAGCCGTATTGATGATGTTTTCGTTGAAGTCCCTCTGGGCCTGTAGGTTCGCCATGCTGTCCTTGAGGCGCTTGACCAGAGGATTCAAGAGGCCCATGCCGCCGAAAGCCAAGGCAAACAGGAACAGCGCCAGCATCACGCCTTGCAGGTCTTGGGTATTTTGCAGGCGGAAGTCGGCATTTTGCTGGTAATACGCCACCACCTTGTCGAGGCCGGAGAGGATCTTTTCGGGGGCGTCGGAAGTGAGATACTGAAAATACGGATCGTCCGAATTGACGGCATCCACCGGCCGCGACAATAGCTTACGTATCGCCTCGATGTAAGCATTGATCTGTTGATCGAGTTTGATCGGATCTTCGAAGTAGATGAGGCGCAGTTCCGGAGCCAGTTCGCCCGGCTCGGCCAGTAGACGCGGCCCCTGGCGCACCAGGCGATCGCCGTTCCTGAGATAACCGTGCATGTTCTCGAACAGGCTGATGGTATCCACCATCTGCTGTCGGATGGCCTGGCGCTCGACATGGCTTTCGGTGGCTGTCATTTTCATCGCCAGAACCACGCCGCGCTCCACCAACATGCGCTCGTGGCCGGCCAGGTTCAAGGCAGCGGCGCTGCCCTCCTGACTGCGAAGGTCGGCGATCAGAACGGCGTAGCTCACGACGGCCGTCATCGCCAGAAGGCCCAGCACGGTGCCGTACTGGTCCAATGCCCAGCCGAGAGACTCTCGAAAAAAACCTTGCATTTTCGAGGGTGTTTGCTGGGACAAGGGAAACTTTCCGGGCTCCATAAGTTCTCCTTCCTCTTTCCGTTCTATTAATGAATGCCCCCTTGTAGGGCATTCATTAATAGTAGATGGATTTGTAAACTTCGCCCGAAATGTTGATCTAGATCAGTAACTGATGCTCGCAGCTCCAATATATTTGAGAATTTTTGCGTCAGAATGGCGCCTCATGGGACCACGGCGCCGGTGTCGAGGAGCGTAGCGGAAGCACAGCGCGGTGAACGGGAATATCGGGACGTTGCAGGATCTTATTGCTAGTCTTCGGTCTTAGTATGGATAACCCTCACCTCTTAAAAAGGCCGGAATGATCCGACATCGAAAGCCAATCACGGAACCCTGGCCCGAATAGTCGATTGGGCATCGGCCGACGGTCAC